>JBGSLI010000355.1:0-5744 GCA_041740775.1 Alteraurantiacibacter sp.
GGCGGGATCGGCGGCAAAGGGCGCGCGGGACATGGCCTGATCGCTAGGTGAGCGGCGGGGTGCTGGCAACCGGAACAGGTGGCGAACCTGGCGCGGATGGCGCGCGAAACGCTCTATTCGCCGCCGATGATCCATTTTGCCGCAGCATCGGCGTGAATGCTCATGCAATCGTAGATCGGCAGGACATTGGCGCTGACATCCACGATCAGTTCGAGTTCGGTGCAGGCGAGCACCACCGCCTCTGCCCCATCATTGGCGTAACGGGTGATCATGCTTTTCAGCGTGCGTTCGGATTCCTTGCGCGCCTTGCCCAGCATCAGTTCTTCGTAAATGATCCGGTCGAGTTCCTCGACATCGTCCATCTGCGGGGGGAGCAAATCCACTCCATGCGCCACCAGCCGGCGGCGATAGAAGCTTTCCACCATCACATTGCGCGTGCCGATCAATGTGGCGCGCTCGATCCCGTCGGCCTTCATCTGTTCGCCCACGCATTCGGCAATGTGGAGGATCGGCACCTCCACCTGCGCCTGCACCTCACGATAGACGCGGTGCATCGAATTGGCGGCGATCACGATCATCTGCGCACCCGCCTGCACCAGACGGTTGGCGGCGGCGGTGATAACCTCCGCGCCGTGCGCCCAGTCTTCCTCTGTGTGCAACTGATAGACTTGCGCAAAATCGAGGCTTTCGATCAGTAGCGGGGCCGAGGCGCGGCTGTCCACATCGCGCTGAATTACCGTGTTGATGCGTTCGTAATAACGGGCGGTGGAAACCCAGCTCATCCCGCCAATCAGCCCCAGCTTGCGCAAAATCCGCTTCTCCTGTTGCCGGACGATTGGCGCGCCCCGGTTCGCGCTCGAACGTGCGGCCTAATCCAGAGCTTTCACTATTTCCTCGACCATCTTCTTGGCATCGGACAGCAGCATCATCGTCTGGTCCATGTAGAACACGTCATTATCGACACCGGCATAGCCCACCCCGCCCATGCTGCGCTTGATGAAGAATACCTGCTTGGCCTTCTCCACATCGAACACCGGCATCCCGTAGATGGGGCTGGACTTGTCGGTCTTCGCCGCCGGGTTCACCACATCATTGGCACCGATGATGAAGGCCACATCCGCCTGCGCGAATTCGGAATTGATGTCCTCCAGTTCGAACACCTTGTCATAGGGCACATTGGCTTCGGCCAGCAGCACGTTCATGTGCCCCGGCATCCGCCCCGCCACGGGATGGATGGCGAATTTCACCTCCACGCCTTTTGCCTCCAGCGCGTCGGTCATTTCGCGCAGGGCGTGCTGCGCCTGCGCCACCGCCATGCCGTAGCCGGGGATGACGATCACCTTTTCCGCCTGTTCGAGCATGAAGGCGGCATCCGCCGCGCTGCCCTGCTTGTAGGGCCGTTGCTCGCGCGCTTCGCCCCCGCCGGAAGAGGTATCCGCGCCGAATCCGCCCGCGATCACCGAAATGAAGCTGCGGTTCATCGCCCGGCACATGATGTAGGAAAGGATCGCACCCGATGATCCGACCAGTGCCCCGGTAATGATCATCGCGGTATTGCCCAGCGTGAAACCCATCGCGGCGGCGGCCCAGCCCGAATAGGAATTGAGCATCGATACCACCACCGGCATATCCGCCCCGCCGATGGGGATGATGAGCAGGAAGCCGATGGCGAAGGCCAGCACCGTCATCGCCGCGATCAGCGGCAAAGTTTCGGCAGGCCCGGCCATCGCGAACAATGCAGTCAGCACGATGATCGCCGCCAGCGTGCCCAGATTGATGATGTGTCTGCCGGGCAGCATGATCGGCGCACCGCTCATCTTGCCCGCCAGCTTGGCAAAAGCGATGACGGAGCCGGAGAAGGTGATCGCGCCGATGGCAATGCCCAGCCCCATTTCCACCTTGCTCACCGGAGAAATTCCGCCTTCCGGCAGCAGCAGGCCGAAGGCGCCGGGATTGAGATAGGCCGCCCAGCCTACCAGAACTGCGGCTAAGCCCACGAGGCTGTGGAAGCCTGCCACCAGTTCGGGCATCTGCGTCATCGCTATGCGGCGGGCGATGGTAAAACCGATCAGCCCGCCGATGGCGATGGCCACGGCGATTTCAGCGATATTGGCGACAGAATGGGTGACCAGCGTGGTCACCAGCGCAATCAGCATCCCGGCCATGCCGAAACGGTTGCCTCTGCGGCTGGTGGCGGGGCTGGAAAGCCCGCGCAGCGCGAGGATGAAGAACACGCCCGCGACGAGATAGGCGAGCATGGCCCAGGCGGGGGTGCCCGTTCCGTGAGCGTCAGCCGCCGCAACGGCGAAGAAGGACAGGTCCATCACTTATCCTTCTTCCGATACATCGCCAGCATCCGCTCGGTTACCGCAAAGCCGCCGAAGATGTTGACGCTGGCCATCGCCACCGCCGCCAGCCCCAGCCATTTCGCCAATGCGCTCCCCGCCTCGGCGCTGGCGATCAGCGCGCCGACGATGATGACCGAGGAAATCGCATTGGTCACCGCCATCAGCGGCGTGTGCAGCGCAGGCGTGACCGACCACACGACATAATAGCCGACAAAACACGCCAGCACGAAGATCGAGAGAATTGATATGAAGTCCATTATCGTGTTGTCTCACCCTTCAGAGCGGAATCGCGTGCATTGTCCCGCTGCGCCATGTCTTTGCCCACTTGGTAGCCCAAGTATGCTGCCACCATCGTCACTAAAACGAAGGCAATCAAAGCATAGGTGGCCCGCTTGCTCACCCCTTCAGCCTCTCGCTCACCACTTCGCCGCCGCGCGTCAGCCGCACCGCGTCGCCGATTTCCTCGTCCAGCACCGGCCCGCCCTGTTCGGCATCCCAGAAGGCGTTGAGGAAGTTGAACAGATTGCGCGAATAGAGCGCGCTGGCGTCTGCCGCCAGATGGGTGGCGGTATTGGAATAGCCCATGATGGTGACGCCGTGACGCTCAACCAGCTCATCAGCTACAGAACCCTCGACATTGCCGCCTTGCGCCACTGCCAGATCGAAGATCACGCTGCCCGGCTTCATGCTGGCCACCTGCGTGTCCGATATAAGCCGGGGAGCAGCGCGCCCCGGTATCAGCGCGGTGGTGATGACGATGTCCTGCTTGGCGATGTGGCTTGACACCAGCTCCGCCTGCGCGGCCTGGTATTCGGGTGACATTTCGGTGGCATAGCCGCCCGAACCCTCGCCCTCGATCCCGGTGACATTCTCGACGAAGATCGGCTTGGCCCCCAATGACTGGATCTGTTCCTTCGTCGCCGAACGCACATCGGTAGCGGAAACCTGCGCGCCCAATCGCTTGGCGGTGGCGATCGCCTGTAGGCCCGCCACCCCCACGCCCATCACGAACACGCGCGCGGCCTGCACCGTGCCTGCTGCGGTCATCATCATCGGGAAGGCGCGGCCATCGGTATTGGCCGCCGCGATCACCGCCTTGTACCCGGCGAGGTTGGACTGGCTGGACAGCACGTCCATGCTCTGCGCGCGGGTGATGCGCGGCATGAATTCCATCGCCAGCGCCTCGAAACCGGCCTTGGCATAGGCTTCCACCCGCTCACGATTGCCGAAGGGATCGAAGGTGGCGGCCACCCATGCGCCCGGTTTCGCGCCCTTGAGCGCCTTCACATCGGGGGCCTGCACCGCCAGCACGATATCGGCATCCTTCACCGCCTTGACAGCGGAAAGCACCTCTGCCCCGGCATCACGATAGGCTTCGTCCGAAATCGAAGCGCCCAGCCCCGCGCCTTCTTCCACCGCCAGCACCGCGCCAAGCGCGATCAGCTTCTTTACCGTTTCGGGAGAGGCGGCAACGCGGCTCTCGCCCGCTGCCTGTTCCTTGAGAACCGCGATCCGCATCCGCCGTCAGCGCCGGGCGGTCAGGAAATCAGCGCGATGATGACGAGCGTGATAACCGCTGCCAGCGGCACCACCCATTTCAGCAAACCGACAAATCCCGAATAGGTGCCCCTTGCGGCGTCGATATCGTGCGGATTGCTCATTTTGCGTCTGGCCCCTTGGCTTGCATCACTTCTCTGGCCTTACGCTCTATCGCTCTGCGCGCCACTGCTCAAGCCCTGGCGGCGTGGTAAACGCGGTAAACGCCATGCCAGCCTTAATCGGCCTTTTACATCTGCCTGATATCGCCATCGCTTCCCGCCCGGAATCGCCGGGCCTTTATGGTGTGGATGCATGGCCGATACCGAACAGCGTTTGCTGATGCTGATCGACGACGAACCGGCCCAGAGTCGGCTGATTTCCGCGCTCGCCGGGCGTGAAGGCTGGCGCACGCTGGTGGTGAGCGACGTCGAAACCGCCATCGCCACGCTCGGCACGCGGCAGGGGATGCAGCTTTCCGCCATCGTGATGGATCAATGGGTGCCGGGTGATCGCGCCTGCGAACTGATCGCCGAACTGAAGGAACGTCGCCCCGCTTTGCCGATTCTGATGCTGACCACCAGCACCAGTCCGCAACTGGCGGTGGAAGCGATGCGCGCGGGCGCCACCGATTACCTCGTCAAACCTATAGCGCCCGATCGGCTGATGCAGGCGCTTCGCAACGGGGTGGCGCGCGAACATCCGCAGGATGAACTCACCCCGCTCAGCGAAAAATTCCCCGCCAATCTCGATTTCGAAGCGATGGTGGGCACCGCCCCGCCGTTCCGCGATGCGCTGGCCAAGGCCGCCAAGGCGGCGCGCGGCCACACCAATGTGCTGATCGAGGGCGAAAGCGGCACCGGCAAGGAAATGCTGGTGCGCGCGATGCACGCCGCCAGCCCGCGCGCCAAAACCGCCTTCCGCATGCTCAATATCGCCGGGATTCCCGCGTGCAGCCTCGAATCGGTGCTGTTCGGGCACGAAAAGGGCGCCTTTCCCGGCGCTTTCGAACAACAGGTGGGCGCGTTGCAGAACTGCGATGGCGGCACGCTGGTGCTCGACGAGATCGACCGCCTTTCGATCGATCTGCAGGACCGGCTGGCCGACATGATCGAAAGCGGGCAGGTCAAACCGATCGGCGCGCCCTATGCCTTCAAGGTCGACGTGCGCATCATCGCCGCCAGCAATCTGCCGCTGGCGGACATGGTGGCGATGGGGCATTTCCGCGAAAACCTGCTCGCCGCGATTTCGCGCACCGGCATCGAACTGCCGCCCTTGCGCCGCCGCAGCGAGGATGTGCCCGCACTGACCCGGCATTTCCTCGCCCGCATTGCCGAGCAGCCGGGCCTGCGCCCGCTGGGCATAACATCGGACGCGTTGCAATTGCTGTCCGCCTTCGATTGGCCGGGCAATGTGCGGCAATTGCAGGCGGTGCTGTTCCGCGCTGCGGTGTTCTGCGACGGCGATGCGCTGACCGCCGAGGATTTCCCGCATCTGCGCGAGATCGTGGGCGATTTCGAACCCCCGCTGATCCCGGTGCGCGAAAGCGCCGGGGTGCAGCTTTACAATGCCGACGGCAATCTGCGCCCGCTGGAAGATATCGAGGCCGACGTGATCCGCCTCGCCATCGGCCATTATCGCGGCCGGATGACCGAAGTGGCGCGAAGGCTGGGGATCGGCCGCTCGACGCTATATCGAAAGCTGAGCGATCTGGGGATTGATAACGCGGCCTGAGGCGGTAGGGCCTGCGTCATGACATCCGGATTTCAGGGACGCGCTGCGCTCATCACCGGGGCGGCATCGGGCATTGGTGCCGCCACTGCACGCTGGCTGGGCGCGCGCGGCATCGCGCGGCTGGTG
>JBGSLI010000356.1:0-2126 GCA_041740775.1 Alteraurantiacibacter sp.
GGCGGTTTTCCAGCTGCCACGTCACCACGCGGTGCAGGATGTCGGCGCGCGGCTCGACACCAAACACGGCATCGTTGAGTTCAACGTCACCGGCCGCCCCGCTGATCTTCGAGCCGTCGATTTTCTGGACCTTGACCTTCACGATCAGGACTCCTTGCTCTCGTCCGAGCCGGTATCGGCTGCGGGCGCGTTGTTCTGATCGGCCGCCGGGGTTTCCGTTGCATCCGCACCGGACTGCTGCTCTTTGGCCAGCCGTCCCTGCGTCGCCACGTCCACTTCGGGGTTCACTTCGTGCTCGGCTGCGCTCTCGACCATGCCCGGTGCCGCATCTTCCGACGCGGTTTCGGCGGCATTGCGGCGCAGCGCGCCGGGGAACGGCACGCCTTCGGGAAGCGCGATCTTGACCGCATCCTTCACCAGCAGCCAGCCGTTCTTCGATCCGGGGACGGAGCCCTTGACGAAGATCAGCCCACGCGTCGCATCGGTGCGCACCACTTCCAGATTCTGCTGGGTGCGCTGGCGATCGCCCATGTGGCCGGCCATCTTCTTGTTCTTGAAGACCTTGCCCGGATCCTGCCGCTGACCGGTCGAACCGTGCGAACGGTGCGAGACCGAAACACCGTGGGTGGCGCGCAATCCGCCGAAGCCCCAGCGCTTCATCACCCCGGCAAAGCCCTTGCCGACGGTGTGGCCGGTAATGTCGACCTTCTGGCCGGCGATGAAATGATCCGCCGTGATCGTCGCGCCGACAGGGAGCAGGCCTTCGGCATTCTCCACCCGGAATTCGGCGACCTTCTGCTTCAGCCCGACTTCGGCCTTGGCGAAGGCCTCCCGTTGCGGCTTGTTGACATTCTTGTGCTTGGCATCGCCCGCGCCGAGCTGGACGGAAAAATATCCGTCACGCTCCGCAGTACGATTTCCGGTGACCTGGCAACCTTCCAGCGAGAGGACGGTCACGGGAACGTGACGTCCATCCTCCTGAAACAGGCGGGTCATCCCGACTTTCTTAGCGATCACGCCACTGCGCATCACGCACACTCCTTACAGAGGCACAAGGGGACCATCCCCATGTGCATGTCAGCCCGAATTTTCGAAACGTCGCCCCGTCCGGGCTGAATTGCTCCTGCCGCCACATGGCCGCAGATGCGAGACGGGGAACGCGGCCCGGATGGTTCCGGCGGTATTCCATTTCTCGGGCCGATACGTTCGACCCGGACGCCGGAGACCTCCGCCTGCGCGGGGCCTTACGGCAAGTCGGCTCAGGCCAACTTGATTTCCACGTTCACGCCCGCAGCCAGATCGAGCTTCATCAGCGCGTCCACTGTCTGGGCATTGGGCTGCACGATATCGAGCAGACGCTTGTAGGTGCGCACCTCGAACTGCTCGCGCGACTTCTTGTCGACATGCGGGCCGCGGTTCACGGTGAACTTTTCGATACGCGTCGGGAGAGGAATGGGACCACGAATAAGCGCGCCGGTGCGCTTTGCGGTATCCGCGATTTCGCCAGTTGCCTGGTCGAGCACGCGGTGATCGAAAGCCTTCAGGCGGATACGGATATTCTGTGCGTCCATGTTCCAACTACCGATGCGAAAGAGCCTGGCGAGCCATCGGCGTTTCCGCCGCCAACCCGCAAAAAAACAAAGGCCCGCCCCGTCATCCCCGGTTCCCCGGAACGGGCGGCCTTCAGAAATTCCAACCGGCGGAAACGAATCTCCGCCTGTGGAGGCGCGTATAGGGGGGAGACCAGTTGCTGGCAACCCCCGAATTCAGCGAATTTCTCCGCCTGAGGATCGCCCTGCACCAGGCTGCCCTGCCGCAAGCCACGCTTTCATAAAAAGGGCCCGGCACTCAGGTTCGAGTGCCGGGCCGCTTTTGCTCCGCCGCGCCCGATGACGCGGAAGGAATTACTTGGTGATCTTTGCCACCACGCCCGAACCCACGGTGCGGCCGCCTTCACGGATGGCGAAGCGCAGGCCTTCATCCATCGCGATCGGCGCGATCAGCTTGACGCCGATCGAGACGTTGTCGCCCGGCATCACCATTTCGGTGCCTTCGGGCAGCACGACTTCGCCGGTCACGTCGGTAGTGCGGAAGTAGAACTGCGGGCGGTAATTGGCGAAGAACGG
>JBGSLI010000357.1:0-2519 GCA_041740775.1 Alteraurantiacibacter sp.
TGGCCTGCGGCACCCCGCTGGTTATCACCGATGCCGGCGGCGCGCGCGAACTGGTCACCACTCCGGCGGCAGGGCGGATCGTGCTGCGCGATGCAGAAGCGATCGCCAATGGCGTGCGCGAGGTGCTGGCGGCACATTATCCGCGCGCGCAGGTGGCCGCTAGCGTCGCGCATTTCAGCTGGGAGGCCAATGCCGATGCGCTGGCGCACCATTACAGGCGCCTGCTGGCACTGGGCGAAAAGCGGTAGCCGATTTCTCTTGAAATGCGCTTTTTTTAACCCCAGATATCAAGGCGCGGACCGGGCCCCTCTGGCGCGCGCCACATTGGCGCACGTGATGTCGGACCGCATCGGGCAGCCGATGCGCGTTTGATTGGGGCAATGCCCCTGCTGCAAACCGCCACCGGCTGGCCGATCACCCTGCAACCCCTTTCGGGAGAACAAGGATGACGGCCCGTTTCTACAAATTGACCGAGCTTCACCAGAAGCTGGACGAGCGGCTGCGGCGCGAAATTGCGCGGCGCGCGCCCGATCAGTTCACGGTGATGGCGCTGAAGCGGCGCAAGCTGCGGGTGAAGGACCTGCTGGCGCGGCTGCCGCAAGCGCGTTTGGCACCCGGCCTCTTGAGAGGCTGAGCCTGTGGCAAGGGGCAGCGGCAATTGCGCGCTGTTCCCCCTCCACGAGCGATCTGCCGCCCGCCCCTTGCCACCCCAAATGCCCGAATTGCCTTTCCGCACGACACCGGAGCCTGCCCCATGCTCAAGGCCGCAACCCCGATGCTGCGCGATTTCCTGCAAAAGGAAAGCGCCGGCGGGATCACCCTCATCGCCGCCGCCGCGCTGGCACTGGCAATCGCCAATTCGCCGCTGGCGGCCACGTATTTCGGCGTGTTGCAAATTCCCGTTGTGGCCGGGATTGGCGCGCTGGTGATCGACAAACCGTTGCTTTTGTGGATCAACGATGGGCTGATGGCGGTGTTCTTCTTCCTCATCGGACTGGAAGTGAAGCGCGAGGCAATGGTGGGCCAGTTGAACAGCTGGAACAAGGCCAGCCTGCCCGTGGCGGCGGCCATCGGCGGGATGGCAGCGCCCGCCGCGATCTTTGTGGCGCTGAACTGGGGCACGCCCGCAAATCTGGATGGCTGGGCGATCCCTGCCGCCACCGATATCGCTTTTGCGCTGGGCATACTCACGCTGCTCGGCCCGCGCGTGCCGGTGGCGCTGAAGGCGCTGTTGCTGGCCATTGCGGTAATCGACGATATCGGCGCGATCGCCATTATCGCACTGTTCTATACCGCGCAGACCGATGGGACGATGCTGCTGGGCGCGGCGGCAGTGCTGTTGGTGCTGGCAATGTTCGGCCGCGCAAAGGTGGCTTCCAGCATACCTTATGTGATTCTTGGGGCGGTGCTGTGGGTATTGGTGCTGAAATCAGGTGTTCACGCCACGCTGGCGGGCGTGGCGGCGGCGTTCTGCGTGCCGCTCCGCGCGGGTGAACAGCGCCCGCTCGAACGCATGGAACACGCGCTGCATCCCTATGTCGCCTTTCTGGTGATCCCGATCTTCGGCTTTGCCAATGCCGGGGTGTCGCTGGCCGGAATCGGGCCTGCCGCATTGCTGGCGCCTTTGCCGCTGGGAATTGCGCTGGGCCTGCTGCTGGGCAAGCAGATCGGCATTATGGGCTGTGCCTTTGTGGCGGTAAAAACCGGGTTGGCATCGCTGCCGCAAGGCGTTGGGTGGAAACAGATCCACGCCATTTCTCTGCTCGCCGCAATCGGTTTCACCATGAGCCTGTTCATCGGCAATCTCGCCTTTGCCGATCCGGCGCAGACCGATGCGGTGAAAATCGGCGTGCTGGCAGGATCACTTGTGGCGGCGGTGACGGGATATCTGCTGCTGCGCGCCAGCCTGCCTGCAACAGCACCGGGAAAAAAGGCTGCGCCTGCGCATTGATCCGGCTTGTCCTGCACCCGCCTGGCATGACAGGATGGCACCTGCACAGACTCGCAGGTGGAGAACAACCATGTCCGCATTTACCCGTTCCGCTTTTGCCCTTTCCGCCCTCGCCGCACTTGCGTTGCCGCTCGCCGCCTGTGGCGGCGCTGAGGATGACACCGAATATCAGGCCGATGTGGAGGATCTGAGCGGCGGCGAAATCCAGCTGCGCGAACCCGTACCGGGCGAAGTGCCGGTGGAACTGCCCAAAACCGAAATGACCAATGTTCCGCAAGAGGATATGCCCGCAGAGGCGGAAGGCGAAGCAGCGCCCGAATAGGACCCTTTCACCTCTTCGGCGCGGTTAACCCCCTTCGCACCATCCGCGATCGAGGCTGCTGCGCCGCGCCAGATCGCGCTCCACCATCGTGTCGGCCAGTTCCTCCCCTCCGCGCCGCGCGGCGCGCAATTCGCGGCCGTAGATATCGCGCGGAGGATCGGCCCCGCCCTCCATTTCGAACGCCCCCAGATTGAGCCACGCCGCCAGTTCCCCTCGCGCCACCTGAGCCAGCCGCCGTTCGGCCTC
>JBGSLI010000358.1:0-4909 GCA_041740775.1 Alteraurantiacibacter sp.
CCGCGCTGGTCAACGATCTGCAACCTCAATGCAAGGCCTGCCACGATAGGTTCTGGTATCCGGAAGAATACTGATCGGCTTGGCTTCGGGCCGATTTGCGCGTTTCAGGCCGCTTGCTGAATATCCGACATGCAGGCTTCGAAAACCGCTCGCTGTTTCGCGACGGGAAAGGCACCCGCCGCATCGGCCCTGCTGAACCAGCGCGCTTCGGCGATTTCTTCGGCCTGGAGGCGAAGCGGAGTGCCGGTCTCGACCCTTGCGAGAAACATGATCGCGTTCTGGCCATCATGATCGAGAGCGCGCTTTTCGCGGTATTCGTCTGAATAGATGTAGCGATTGCTTACCGCCAGCTCGCGCAATTCTGCGGTGCGCAGGATCCCCAGCTCTTCGGCGATTTCGCGGCACATGGCCTGATGCGCGGATTCGCCCTGTTCGACGCCGCCGCCGGCCAGTGTCCATTCGCCGTCAGCATACCCATGCGGGCGAACCAGCAGGATTTCGCCATTACCGTTAATCACGATGGCGCGAACTTTTTGACGAAGAATCAGCCCGTTCTCGAAACGATATTTTGTCATCGCTCCAGGCTAATGCTGATCGGTTAAGGAGCCGTTTCTTCAACTTTTTTCTCCCACCCTTGCCATCATTGCACCCTTGCCCAGTTGTTCGCCCAGTCACTGGCTTCGGCATCGCTTGCTAGCTGACAATAACCTTGGGCAATGAACGAGAAAGGGCGCCGCCGTTTCCGGCAGCGCCCTTCTTTTCGCGTCATCGGCAACAGGATCAACGGGCGAGGCAATGCCGCGCCCGTCGGCCTATCTCATATTGCTCAACCGCCCTCCGCTATCCCTTCAACCGCCTTGCTGACCAGGATGTTCACAGAAACGCGACGGTTCTGCGCCCGGCCTGCGTCGGTTTCATTGTCCGCCAGCGGATCGGATTCGGCCATGCCGGTGGGAGAAAGCATGCGCCAGGGCTGCCATCCGCATTCCTGCTGGAGGTAGTTGACCACGCGCCCGGCACGCCGTTCGCTCAGCACCTGGTTGTAATCCTGATCGCCAACCGAATCGGTATAGCCGACCACCAGCAGCAGCGCGTTGTCGGTCGCTTCGGCCTCGCTTGCCGTAGCGCACAGATCACGCTCGGCTGCGGGAGAAAGGTTCCACTTGCCGGTATCGAAATAGACGTTGGCGGTGCCGGTGATATTATACTGATCGATATTCGCCACACGCCCGCGCAGCGCCTCGGTCGCGGCGGCGTTTTCCTCGATCGCCACATCGTGCTCGGCAAAGCGTTGCGACGTTCCCGCGCGGATCATCTCGGCGGTTTCAAGATCGTCGTTGCGCAGCCTGATGCGGCTGGCTAGCAGCCCGTCTTCCCACTGCACCGTCGACACGGTTACCGGCAGGCCGTTGAGCAGTGAATCCGCCGCCAGCGGGGTGCGACCAAGGCCCAGAAAGCCTCCGCGCGCCCTGATCTCGGTGGCGTCGGCGACCAAAATCGTGGTGGTGGTGCCATTGGCGCTGGTCACCTGCAATTCGCGGCCGCGGCGCGCAGAGATGAAGCCTTCGATCTCCGGTCCTTCGACAAGGCCGGAAAGATCGCCCGGAAGCGAGCCGTAAACATTGATCTGTTCCTGGCTGGCCGCCGGTTCCAGTTCCTGCGCCGAAGCGCTGCCCCATGCGGGAACGGCGATCGCCGCAAACAAAAGGCAGGCACCTGGCCTGCCGGTAATGACTTTCATGAGAACTCTCCTTTATCCTGACTAAGCCGGCATTGCATGATCACAGTCTCTGGCTCGATCGCAACTGCGATCGCGTTTCCGGCTGACACAATTTCCCTTGTCTTCCTGCGTGGAATATTCGGCAAACAAGCTACACTTGAACGCCACCTAGGTTCCCGACTGTTCAGCCCGACCTGTCGGACACGTGAACAAATGCGGCGAAACGGTGGTTTGCAGAGGCCGCCGGAGCGCATCCTGCGGCGAACCGTTGCCGCACGCACCGCAGCGGCCAGAGCCAACCGCACGCCCCGCCGATCACATCGTTGCCAGCCCCGACGCCACCGCCAGACCCAGAAAGGCGAAGAATCCCATCGAATCGGTAATCATTGTCACAAATACGCTCGATGCCACCGCCGGATCCTGCCCCAGCCGGTCGAAGGTTACGGGCACCAGCACCCCTGCCATGCCCGAAACGATGATATTGACGATCATCGCCGCCGCAATCACCCCGCCCAGCTGCGGGGTGAACAGCGCTGACGTGGCGATGCCGATCAGCACCGCGATGGTCGCGCCGTTCATCAGCGCCACCTTCAGTTCGCGCAGCAGGATGCGGCGGGTGTTCGATCTTGTGAGCTGGTTCATGGCGATGGCGCGCACCGTCACCGCCATGGTCTGCGTGCCGGCGTTGCCGCCGATGCTGGCGACGATCGGCATCAGCACCGCCAGCGCCACCAATTGTTCGATCGCCGCACCAAACGCCGCGATGATAGCGCTGGCGACCACCGCAGTGCCCAGATTGGCGATCAGCCAGCGCACCCGCGCCGAATAGGCATCGCGCAGCGGTTCGTTGATGTCGCCTTCGCCCGCGCCGCTCATCAGCAGCGCATCCTCGCCCGCTTCTTCGGAAATGATGTGGACGATATCGTCCACCGTAAGCTGGCCCACCAGCCGCCCGTTATCATCGATCACGGCGGCGGAGATCAGCGCGTATTTCTGGAACCGCAGCGCCACCTCTTCCTGATCCATGTCCACCGGGATCAGCGTCTGGTCGCGCTTCATCACATCGGCCAGCGCGATATCGCGCGGGGTCCGCAATATCCAGCTCAACTGGCACGATCCGACCGGGTGGAAGCGGTGATCGACGACGAAAATTTCCCAGAATTCAGTAGGCAGTTCGTCGTTGCTGCGCAGATAGTCGATCAGATCGCCCACGCTCATGCTTTCGGGCACCGCCACCAGTTCGCGCTGCATCAGGCGGCCGGCGGTTTCTTCGGGATAGGCGAGCGCGCTTTCGATCGCGGCGCGGTCTTCCGGCTCCACCTCGGCCAGAATCGCGCGCCGGTCGTTGAGGTTGAGATCCTCGATCAGCTGAACGGCATCGTCGGTATCGAGCTGTTCGACGATCTCGGCCACGGCGGAGGCGGGCAGATCCTCCACCATGTCCTCGCGCACGTAATCATTCAGCTCCGCGATCACCTCGCTGCTCATCAGATCGGTGATGGCGGTGGCCAGATCGCGGCGCTCGTCGCGCTCCAGCAGTTCCAGCAGATCGGCGATGTCTGCCGGATGCAGCGGCTCGACAAGATCGTAAACGCTATCTTCGATATCGTCATACAGTGCGTCGCGCACCTTGCGGACGAACTGCGGGGTCAGCCGGTTTTCCTCGTCGAACTGCTCGCCTTCGCCCTGCACCGGGGTTTCGGTTTCCTGTTCGCGAAGATCGGTCTCGGCCATGCGCGCCGGTCTATTGCCCTGCGCCGCAAAAGCAAGCGCGCCCGCCGCGTGTGCGTGACAATCCCTGCGTTGCCCCTATATGGGCGCCAACCAATTCAAGGAGAACAACCAATGGCCGACGAAAAGCTCACCTTCACTCTCGATTGCGGCGACGGGAAGGGCGGCGATGTGGTGATCAAGCTGCGTGCCGACCTGGCACCGGGCCACGTTGCGCGCATTACCGAGCTGGCGAAGGAAGGCTTTTACGACGGGGTGGTCTTCCACCGCGTGATCCCCGGATTCATGGCGCAGGGCGGCGATCCCACCGGCACCGGAATGAGCGGATCGGACAAGCCCAATCTGAAGCAGGAGTTCAACGATCTGCCGCATGTGCGCGGTGTGTGTTCGATGGCGCGCACGCAGAACCCCGACAGCGCCAATTCGCAGTTCTTCATCTGCTTCGACGATGCCCGCTTCCTCGATCGGCAATATACTGCATGGGGCGAAGTGGAGAGCGGTATGGAACATATCGACACGCTGCCCAAGGGCGAACCGCCCGCCAGCCCCGGCAAGATCGTGAAGGCCAGCGTGGGCTGAAGTTTCTCCTGCCCCCTCCTTTGCACAGGAGGGGGCAGCGATGATTGCGCGTGAAAAATAGGTCGCTAGCGGATCGCCACCGGATTGATGATCGCCTGCACGCTGCCCTGCAAACGCGGAGCGCCGAGCACGAACAGGAATTCATGCGCGCCGTCCGCCGCCAGTTCACGCGTGTCGATGGTTTCGAGGATATAGATCCCGTTCCCCGCGATCAGCAGGGCATGGACGGGCAGCACCGTGCCATCGGGTGAAGAAGCGTTGGTTTCCAGACCGGCGGTGTCCGATCCCACCGCCACCACGCCCTGCTCCGCCAGCCAGGCAGCACCATCGGCATTGATGCCGGGGGCCTGGTTGATGAAGATGTCGGCCTCGCCGATCCGGCTCAGCCAGCCGGTGTGGAACAGCACCACATCACCGCGCCCGATGGCAACGCCCTGCGCCGCTGCCGCCGCCTGGATTTCTGCCGCGCCGAAGCTCGCCAGCGGTTCGAGCACCGCCACTCCGGCATGCGCGGCCATATCGATCAGCACCCCGCGCGTGGCGATGGGGGGCAGGTTTTCCGCGCCATACCGCACCAGCCCGTCAGGCCGCATGATCTCGGCAGCAGGCACACCGCCATAATGCACCCCGTCCACTCCGATATGGCCAAGCCCGTCGATCTGCGAACCGATGCCCATGTGGCTGGTCACCCGGTCCTCGTGGCCGGTCACCTTGTTGGGGCCGTTCACGCCCAGATCGATGATCTCGATATCATAGGAGCGATCCCCCCACACCGGCGTTTCGCGCCCGCTCACCACGCCCAGCCGATAGACCTTGCCCTGCGTCACCAGGCCGGCCGCACCGCGCACCATGGCAGGGGTGATGTTGGCGATGGCGCCG
>JBGSLI010000359.1:0-1763 GCA_041740775.1 Alteraurantiacibacter sp.
GCTGCGGCCGAATTCATCGCCCGCGCTCAGCATGATGGTGCCCGCAGAAGCGAACAGCGTGCCCAGCATCGCCCGCGCATCGGCGGCGCGGCGGGCATTGACGGCGGGGTCTCCGCTCGGCCCTTCGGCGCCGTTGTTCCAGCTGAAATTCTCGCCGTGCCCGTCCTGATTGTTCTCGCCATTGGCGTGGTTGTGGCGGTGGGCATAGGCCAAGGTATCGGCCAGCGTGAAGCCGTCATGCGCGGCGAGGAAATTGACGCTGCGGCAATTGCTGCCGAGAATATCCGCTGATCCCGCCATTCGCGTCGCCAGCACATTGGCAGGCCCGTCGCCGCGCCAGAAACGGCGCGCATCGTCACGGAAAAGGTCGTTCCATTCGAGCCAGTTGGCGGGGAAATTGCCCAGCTGATATCCGCCGGGGCCGATATCCCAAGGCTCGGCGATCAGCACCCGGTCCGCCAGCCAGGGATCGGCGGCGATTTCGGCAAAGAAGGGCGCGGCGGGATCGAAGCCGGGGCCGCGCCCCAGCACCGGGGCCAGATCGAAACGGAACCCGTCCACCCCGCACTGCGCCACGAAATGGCGCAAGGTCGCCAGCATCAGTTCGCGCAAGTGAGGATTGGCGAAATCGAAGGTGTTGCCGCAGCCGGTATCGTTGATCAGCGAACCATCGGGCGCATGGGCATAGGCGGCATTGTCCAGCCCGCGCAGGCTCAGCACGCCGCCGTGGATATCGCTTTCGCCGCTGTGGTTGAGCACGATATCGAGGATCACGGCGATGCCCGCGCCGTGCAGCGCCGCCACCGCCTGCCGCAATTCGGCCAGTCCACCGGGGGCCAGCCCCGGATCGAGCGCCATCGGCACCACCGGATTGTATCCCCAGTGATTGGCGAGGCCCAATCGGGGAAGGTGGCGTTCGTCGATCCAGGCGATCACCGGCATCAGTTCCACCGCGCTTACGTGCAGCTTTTGCAGATGCGCGATGACTGCAGGATGCGCCAATGCGGCCAGCGTGCCACGCATGGCGGCGGGCACATCAGGATGCAGCGCGGTAAAGCCTGCCACATTGAGTTCGTATATCAGCCCGCCCGGAGCAAAGCGCGGCGGCGCGCGCGGCGCTTCGGGGAGATTTCCGGGCACGATGGCGCGCGGCACGATGGCGGCGGTGTCGGTCCCGAATTGCGCAAGCTCGCTTCGCTGGACAAAACGCCGGTCCAGTTCTTGCGCATAAGGATCCACCAGCAGCTTGGCCGGATCGAACCATCGGCCCTGTTCGGGCGCCCATTGCCCATCGGCACGGTAGCCATAGGAGGCTCCGGCCAGATCGCGCGGAACCACAGCCACAAAGTCATCGCCATCGCGCGCCATCGCGACGCGCTGTTCCTTGCCGCCATCGAACAGGCACAGCCACATTGCAGCGGCCTGCGGAGAGCGGACGCGGAATGTCGTGCGGCCAGCGCCTGTGCTGGCACCGTATCGGATCACGTCACCACATCGGGCGCGTTGCGGCCGGTGTGGCGCGCGATCCCGGCAATCTCCTGCGCGGCGGCAGCGATATCGGCCAGCATCGCGGGCGTCTGGGCGTCCAGATCGCCGCCCGCCGGTTCATAGCGTTCGAGATATACGCGCAGCGTCGCCCCTTGCGTGCCCGTGCCCGAAAGGCGGAACACCACCCGGCTGCCGCCTGCAAACAGCACGCGGATGCCCTGATTTTCGCTCACCGAACCATCGACCGGGTCGGTGTAGGAAAAACTGTCCGCCGC
>JBGSLI010000360.1:0-7806 GCA_041740775.1 Alteraurantiacibacter sp.
CCCAGCGCCAGCACGCGCCGCGCCGCTTCCCATTGGCGCGCGGCGGCAAGCTTGTGAAACCAGCCGGTTAGCAATGCGGCATTGCCCGGCTCCTGCTTTGCCGCCGCAGCAAACCCGCGGGCGAAATCCTCCTCGCCCGCCGTGGCGCGCAGCGTTGCCAGCGTGTTCTGCCCTTCGATCCAACCGGGGTTGCGCGCAAGAATGCCCTCCAGCAAGCGCATCGCCCGATCAGCCTCGCCTTCGGATGCCAGCGCCAGCGCGAAATTGCGCACCAGATCGCCATTGCCTCCGTCCAGCCGCAGCGCGCGTTCGAACAGCGCCGTCGACGGATACCAGCCTTCATAGGCGAACTGCGCCTGCATGAAGGCGATGGCCCGATGATCGGGCGCGGCGGCAGCGGCGGCACCGATTGACCGGCATGCCGATGCCAAATCCTGTGCAAGGTAATGCGCCCGCGCGCTGGCGACGAGCGATTGCACATCATCGCCGCCCGCAGGCCGCTTCACACCAGCGGTGCCCGGCAATTGGCGTCGATGAAGGCGCGGTGGGTGGGTTGCTTTTCCGCCTCCGCCGCCATCGCCGCGCGCAATTTGTCCAGCCATTCGCGCGCCGGCTTATCGCGATATCCGGCCACCGGATCGAAGCGTTGGGGAATGTTTTCCTGCCCGATATGCACCGCGTGCCAGCTTGGCGGGCCGAACAGGTCCATCTCGCGCGCGATGTGGCGACCATAGCGGCGGAAATGTTCGATCTTGAAGGCCAGCGTGTCGGGTATCTCCATGTCCCGGCAATAACGCCACAGCGCGCCATCATCGCGCGTGGTCAGCTTGTAATGCAGGATCAGGAAATCGCGGATCCGTTCGAATTCGGTATGCGCGATGCGGTTGTATTCGTCGCGCACCAGCGGATCGAAATCGCGATCAGGAAACAGCGCCAGCAGCTTGGCGATGCCCGCCTGGATAAGATGCAGGCTGGTCGATTCTAGCGGTTCCATGAACCCGCTCGACAAGCCGATGGCGATCACATTGCGGTCCCAGAACTTGCGCCGCCTGCCGGTGACAAAGCGCAGCCGGTTGGCATCGGCCAGCGCTTCGCCGTCCAGATTGGCGCGCAGCACATCTTCTGCCGCATCATCTCCCATGAAGGCGCTGCAATAGACATGGCCATTGCCGATGCGGTGTTGCAGGGGGATGCGCCATTGCCACCCTTCCTCGCGCGCGGTGGAGCGGGTGTAGGGGGTGAATTCGCCGCCATGCGCGCAGGGAATCGCCACCGCCCTGTCGCACGGCAGCCAGTGCGACCAGTCATCATAGCCCGCCTTCAGCGCGCCTTCGATCAGCAGGCCGCGAAAGCCGGAGCAATCGACGAACAGTTCGGCTTCCATCCGGCGCCCGTCATCCAGCGTGACGGCGGTGACAAAGCCGCTTTCGCCATCCTGGGCCACATCCGCAATCCGGCCTTCCACCCGCGTCACCCCGCGCGCTTCGGCATAGCGGCGCAGAAAGCGGGCATAGCGCCCGGCATCGAAATGGAAGGCGTAATCGAATGTGGACAGCACATTGCGCTGATCGCTGCCGGGGATGGTGAAACGCCCCCGGCTGGCCAGATTCCACGCCATCGAAAGCGTATCGAATTCTCCGGCATCGCCGGTGCTGCGCGCCTGCAGCCACAATTGGTGAACATCGCGGATGTCGAACGGCTTGCCGTGCGGGCCGAAGGGGTGGAAATAGCGCGTGCCTGTCCGCGCCCAGTCGACAAATTCGATCCCCAGCTTGAAACTTGCCTGCGTTTCGCGGACGAATTCGCGCTCGTCGATGCCGAGCATGGCATTGAAGGTGCGGATCGGCGGAATCGTCGCCTCGCCCACGCCGATGGTGCCGATGGCTTCGGATTCGACCAGCGTGATGGCGCAACCTTGCGGCAGGGCATTGGCCAGCGCCGCAGCACTCATCCAGCCGGCCGAGCCGCCGCCGACGACCAGGATCGACCGGATCGCCCGATCGCCCTGCGCTGTCGATTCTGTAGTATTCATGGTTCGATCTTAGCCGTCACGCAGGGGGGCCGGTAGTGCGAACTACCGACCCCTCCCGTGCGACCCTTCGCCGCCAGCATGACCTGTCGTTCTCCCACAGGGGAGATCAGAAGCTCATCCGCAGCGAGGCACTGACGAAGCGGCCGGGCACCGGCGTTCCGCTGACGATGGCAGGCGTGGTGCTGCCGTTGACAAGGGTGACGCCATTGCCGCGGAAATCGAAAGTATCGAAAATGTTGAAGACGTTGATCCCCACTTCGAGATTCTCCATCGGGCGCACCCGCAGCGAGGCGTTGAAGGTGGTGGCACCTTCATATTCGCGCAGGGCATCATCCACCACGCTGGTCTGCCCGGTTGCCGAAAGGCCGATCGTGGCCAGATCGTTGACATCATAGGTGGCTGAGACCGAATAGCTCAGATCGGGAATATTGGGCGCACGGGTAAAGTCCGGCGCGCCCGAAAGACGGCGCTTGGCATCCGAATAGGTGGCGTTGGTCACCACCATCAGCCCGCCGTTGCGATAGGTGCCGAAAAATTCGAAACCTTCGGATTCGAAATCGCTGTCGATGATGCAGCCGCCCGCCCCGCCGGGGCAGCGCGTGGCCGAAAGTTCGAACGTGCTCTGGCTGAATTCGCCTTTCAGCAGTGTGAGTTCGGTGGTCCAGTCACCGCCCGCCAGTTCGCCGCGCGCCTTCACGCCCAGTTCGTATTGCTTGACGAAATCGACCGAGGGGGTGACGCCGTCGGCGGTGCAGCCATCTGCGCCCGCCAGCGCCTGATCGCCAGTGCACAGCGCGCCATCATTGGCGATCTTGCCGCCCAGCGTCTGGCGATCGGAATTGAAGCGCCCGCCGCGCGATGCCCGGCCGAACAGCGACAGATCGTCGCTGGCCTTGAACAGCCCGCCGAGCGACCAGCTGGTGTAGCTGCGGTTGTAATCGAGCAATTCGCGCACGCCGTTGGCAGTGATCGCCTCGATCAGCAGGCCGGGGTTGCTCGGGTCTGGCGCCACGAGGAAGGTGGAGCCGCCGCCGATGGCAAAACCGCTGGCCGAAATCCGCTCGAAACGGATCGAGCCATCGATGTTGAACAGATCGTGATCGAGCACCAATTGCCCGTAAGGCGCGGTGTTGGTGTAGCCCAGATCGTAATCGCGCGCGCAGCATTCGCCCCAATTGTTGTTGAAGCCCGAAATGCCCTGGAAGGTGAGCTGATTGCCCGCCGCATCGAACAGATCGAGCTGCGAGGGGTTGTCGCCCGAAAGTTCACGGGTGGAGCGGTTGACGTGCCAGTCCGCGGCGATGGTCTGATCCATGTAGAAGAAGCCCGCGCGCCCGGTGAGCCGGATGCTGCTGCCGACATCGAAATCACCCGTCAGCACCAGATCGTTCACGAACGAACCCATATCGCTCAGATTGGTGGTGACGTTGACGTTGTTGTCGAGCAGTTCGCCGGTGAAAACCTCGCCCGCGTTTGGTCCGTCGGCAAAACGGATCTCGGCCACGGTCGCGCCGTTGATGACTGATCCGATCACGCTGTCGGCCCGCGCCACGTTGAGGAACGGCGAGGAGAACGAGCCACTGAGGTCGGAATAGCGCGCCTTGTTCTGGAGCGAGAAGGAATCGTTGATCTCGAACTGCAATTCCATCCCGAAATATTGCTGCTCGGTAGAAATGCCGTCCACCGCAACGCGCTCGAAATCACCCTCGCGGTTGAAGATCAGCTGTTCCTGGTTGAAGATCGAATAATTGGTCTGGCTGCGCCCGTCGAAGCCGGGGAAGGGGCGGACATTGGTGACATTGGTGCCATCGAAATCGGCCAGCGCGGGGGCGCCGGTGTAATTGATGCCCTGCGTATCGGCGACCTTGAAATAGAGCCGCAGATAGGACGCGCCGCCGCCGAATTCCTTGGTCAGATTGCCGCGCAGCTGGATGGTGTCGTTGACGGTGTAATCCACTTCCATCACATCGTCACCGCGCTGGAAGAAGCCGCCGATGTGGAAGTAGAGGTCTTCGGCAATCGGGCCGCCGTAACGGAAATCGATGCGCGTATCATTGTAGCCCAGGCCGCGGTTGATCTGGACGTGACCGCCCTCACGCTCGCCGGTATGGCTGATGTAGTTGATCACCGCGCCGGGTGCCTGGCTGGCAAAGGTAGTGGCCGAACCGCCGCGCACGGCTTCGATCGTGGCGATCGAGGCATCGAACCGGGTCCAGTAATCATTGTTGCCGAACTGGATATCGCCAAACAGGACCATCGGCAGCCCGTCTTCCTGCAATTGCACAAACGGCGCGCCGCCGGTGGCCACGGGCAGGCCGCGCACCGCGATATTGGCGTTGCCGCCGGGGCCGGATGTGCCCGGCGTCTGGATGCCCGGCAGCAGGCGGAAGATTTCCGCTTCCGAAGTCGGCTGGAAATTGCGGATCAGATCATCGTCGATCGAGGTGACCGAGATCGAGCTTTCGATCTGGCGCTGGGTGCCACCCGATGCGGTGACGACGATGGTGTTCAGGCCGCCCTGGTCCTGATCGTCTTCCGGCGATCCCTGATCGACCGATTCCTGCGCGAAGGCGGCGGTGGAGAAGGGCAGTGCCATCCCCAGGGCGAGCACGGACACACAGGTGCTGTAAGCTGACTTCCTCATTGGATTATCTCCCCAACCCATTTGACGCACGATCATTGCTTTGACCGTCTGATTCGCGCCTTTGTATTACTTCTACAATCGATTGCAAGCCCGATTCTGCAATCGATTGCGGATATCCGCCGAAAGCTGTTGAGCATGGGTTGGGGCGTGTCGCAGGGGCGGGGCGGCGGTGCGGCGGGGCAAGGGGCGTCGCCCAACGCCGCATCGGTGCGGGTGAGAAGCGGATCACCCCGCTTGCGCCGAATCGGGTGGCTTCCTAGGTCCGGTGCGGACGCGACGAAGGACAGAAACCACCATGACCACCCACACCACCCGCATGCTCATCATCGGTTCGGGCCCAGCAGGATTTTCCGCTGCCATCTATGGCGCGCGCGCGGGAATGCAGCCGATCGTGGTGCAGGGCCTGCAACCCGGCGGGCAATTGACGATCACCACCGATGTCGAAAACTATCCCGGCTTTGCCGATGTGATCCAGGGCCCGTGGCTGATGGAGCAGATGCAGAAGCAGGCCGAACACGTCGGCACGCAGATGGTGTGGGACACGATCGTCTCGGTCGATCTGGAAGGCGGTTCACCCTTTCGTGCGATCGGCGATTCGGGGGATGAATATGTGGGCGATGTGCTGGTGATCGCCACCGGCGCGCAGGCCAAATGGCTGGGCGTTCCGGGCGAGGCGGAACTGGGCGGCAAGGGGGTTTCAGCCTGCGCCACCTGCGATGGTTTCTTCTATCGCGGCAGGAAGGTGGCGGTGATCGGCGGCGGCAATACCGCGGTGGAGGAGGCGTTATACCTCACCAATCATTCGGACGATGTCACGCTGATCCACCGCCGCGATTCGCTGCGCAGCGAGAAGATCCTGCAGGACCGGCTGTTCGCCAGCGACAAGATTTCAGTGCTCTGGAACAAAGCGGTGGAACGCTTCGTGGCGGGCGAAAACGGCGCGCTCGGCCACATCGAACTGGTGGATACCGTTACCGGCGAAAAGAGCACGCTGGCGACAGACGGGGCCTTTGTTGCCATCGGCCACGCGCCTTCTACCGAATTGTTCCGGGGCAAGCTGCCAGTGGACGATGGCGGCTATCTGCTGGTCGAACCCGGCACGCCCAAGACGAGCATTCCCGGCGTATTTGCCTGCGGCGATGTGATGGACCACACCTATCGTCAGGCGGTAACGGCGGCGGGCACCGGCTGCATGGCCGCGCTCGATGCCGAACGTTTTCTGGCGACGCTGGAACACGCCAGGCGCGAGGTAGCCGCGGCGGAGTAGGGCTTGCTGCGCGCTATTCCACACGGTTTTGTCATTGCGAGCGACTGAAGGGAGCGTGGCAATCCAGTCCCAACGGTAATGCCAGGCGAAGCTGCGGGACTAGATTGCCGCGTCGCCTTCGGCTCCTCGCAACGACGAGGGGTGCCTTAAAACTGCGAAAAATCGGGCGCGCGCTTTTGCATAAAGGCGGTGAAGGCCTCGCGCGCTTCGGGGCTTTGCAGGCGCTGGGCGAAGATGGCGATTTCTTCCTCCATCCTTGCCGCCATGCCCACGCGATCGCGCATCAGCGCCTTGGTCGCCTGCACCGCGCCGGGGGGCAATTGGGCGATACGGGTGGCGGCATCGCCGATCGCCGTTTCCAGCTCGCCACCCGGCACCACGGCATTCGCCAGCCCCGCCGCCAGCGCGTCACTTGCGTTCATCGCCTCGCCCATCGCCAGCATGGCGAAGGCGCGCCGGTGGCCGATTGTGGCGGGCAGCAGCAGGCTGGAGGCGGCTTCGGGCACCAGGCCCAACCCCACAAACGGCGTGGAAAGCAGCGCATCTTCTGCCAGCACCACATAATCGCAATGCAGCAGCATGGTGGTGCCGATGCCCACTGCGCGGCCTTGTACGCCTGCCAGCAGCGGCTTGCCCGCAGTGGCCAGCAGGCGGAGGAAGCGGAACACATTGGCCCCGCCGATATCGCCCGCCGCCTTCAGGAAATCGCCGATATCATTGCCCGCGCAGAACAGATCGCCCGCGCCGCGAATACCGATCGCGCGCACCGCCGGATCGTTCTCGGCAGCCGCCATCGCATCGGCCAGCGCGCCATACATGGCATCGGTCAGCGCGTTCTTCTTTTCCGGGCGGTTGAGCGTCAGCCACAGCACGCCGCCGGTCTGCTCGATGATGATGTGCTCGCTCATGCCTTCTCCCTTATGCCGCGTGATCGCCGCGCCCGAAATCGGGCCTTGCGTCGTCCTGCCCCAGTTCGACAATCCCCCGGCGGAT
Organism: Alteraurantiacibacter sp.; assembly: GCA_041740775.1. GTDB lineage: Bacteria > Pseudomonadota > Alphaproteobacteria > Sphingomonadales > Sphingomonadaceae > Alteraurantiacibacter. The sequence goes on from JBGSLI010000360.1 coordinate 6,937, forward strand.
CGCGCGGGTGCGGCTGAACAGGTCGAACATGGTTTCGCCGTCGCCCGCCTTGATCGCCTCGCGCATCAGCGCCAGATCGGTCAGGAAGCGGTCCATCATTTCCAGGACCGCTTCCCGGTTGTGGAGGAACACGTCGCGCCACATGGTGGGATCGCTGGCGGCGATGCGGGTGAAATCGCGGAAGCCCCCGGCGGAAAACTTGATCACTTCGCTGCGCGTCACCTCCTCCAGATCGCTGGCGGTGCCGACGATGGTGTAGGCGATCAGATGCGGAATATGGCTGGTGACGGCGAGCACGCGATCATGGTGCTGGGCATCCATCACTTCCACGGTGGAACCCAGCGCCCGCCAGAACGCCGCCAGCGCGGCCACCTTTCCCGCATCCGCGCCATCGGGCGGGGTGAGGATGCACCAGCGCTGGTGGAACAGGCTGGCAAAGCCCGAGTCCGGCCCCGATTGCTCGGTGCCCGCCACCGGATGCGCGGGGATGATGTGGTGGCCGGGCAGCGCCTTTGCCAGCGCTTCCGACACGCCCTGTTTGGAGGAGCCGACATCCGACAGGATCGCGCCAGTCGCGAGGCTGCCGCGGATCTGCCCCATCACCTCGCCATAGATGCCAACCGGAGTGCACAGGATGACGAGGTCTGCCCCCTTGACCGCCTCGGCCGGGTCCAGCGTGTAGATATCGCCGAGCCCGAGTTGGCGCGCCTCTTCGAGGGTTTCGGACTTCCGCGTGGTAATGGCGATTGTCTTGGCCAGCCCCTTCAGTCGGACACCACGCGCGATGGACGACCCGATGAGGCCGATACCGATAAGGGTGATCTTCTCGAACATTATTCTGCCCCCGGCGCCCCGAACGCCTTCAAAACT
>JBGSLI010000361.1:0-6040 GCA_041740775.1 Alteraurantiacibacter sp.
ACGCCTGGGCGGGCTTTGGCGCCGCCTTCGGCCCGCTGATCGTGCTCTCGCTGACGTGGAACCGCATGACCGGCGCGGGCGCGGTGGCCGGGCTGGTAACGGGCGCGGTTGTGGTGATGGCGTGGATCGCGCTCGGCTGGAACGCGCAATTCATGGGCGGACCAGGGGTTTACGAAATCATTCCGGGAATTGCCGCCGCCTGGCTGGCGATCTGGGGGGTGAGCCTGGCGACCGGGCGGGGCGATCCCCATGCGAACGATACACCCAGCCTCGCTCCCCCAGCCTGAAGAGGGATTCGCTTATCACCCTTCGTCAGGCACCACGTTGCGGCTGCGGATCAGCCATTCGCCATCCACCCGCACCACATCGTCCACCCCGCGCCCGCCCGCCGCGATGCGTGGCGGGTTGGCCAGATCATTGCCGGCAAACATCGTCTGCCAGTAATAATGCACCCGCGCGTGATCGGCAGAGAGAAACTCGATCCGCTGGTTCGCCATGATGTGATACATGTTGCCCGCCAGCGCGCCTTCCGCCCGCCGCTGCGCCTGCCCTTCGGCCATTCCCGCAATCATGCTGTGCAGCGCATCGCGCCCGGCAACATCGTTGAACCGGCCGTCTGCGGTAAAAACCTGCGCATATGCCTGCGCATCCAGCGTATCGGCGGCGCGGACATAGCGCCACATCAGATCCTCTATCGCCATCCGGTCCGCCACTTGCCGGTGCTGCGTGTGGTCCATCTCCATACCCATAGCCGGTTCGGCGGCGGCCTGCGGCGGAGCGGCGGTGGGCAGCGTGGCCGGGTCCCAGTGTTCATCCGCCTTGCCGTCCACGAACCGCCAGGTATCGAACCAGGTGGTGGTGTAGCTTTCTTCGGGATTATCGGCATAGGGCACGATCCGGCGGGTGAGGATGGTGACGTAATCATCCTCGGCAATCACAGCCACTACCGCATTGGGATCGTCTGCTGAGAGCGCCGGGCAGGGATCTAGCGGCTGCACCTGAGCGACCTGCGTGAAATAATAGATTACCCCTTCCAGCCCCGAAGCGGCGACCGGATTGTGCTGGATATAGGCATCGGTCAGCCACTCGCCCGCGCGCGCCCAACGGCCGCATTTGAGCAGATCGCGCTGGATGTGCAGCGCCGCCTGCTTGTTGCGGTGAACCTGCGGGTCCTCGTCCACGAACAGGCTTTCGGGATCGGGATGGCCCACCACCGGATCGTTCAGCGCGCGCATCTGCGCAGCAGCAGGAACAGCGCAGGCGAGCGTGGCGGAGGCGGCAATCAGTATCGCGGCAGGCAGTATCGCGGCAGGTTTCATCGGGTGGTCCTCTCGTTGACTTTGCCCGATAATGCCCGATTCGCACCTGACTTGCTAGAGCACAGACCTTACAGCCCCGCGTAGGCCAGCCAGTCGTGAAAGATTTTCACCGGCCGCGCTTCCAGATCCGCCGGGCGGCAAAGGAACCAGTAGGAATAGGGGCTGGGCACTTTCACATCGAACAATCGCGCCAGCCGCGGATCCTTGTTTCGCGCCAGGTGATCGTCATGCATGATGGCGATGCCGATGCGTTGCGCGGCGGCCTCCAGGATCAGCTGGCCCGAGTCGTAGTGATCGATCGCCGCCGGCTGGAGCCGCTTCAGCCCCAGTGCCGCCTTCCACGCCTCGAAGCTGAGCGGCATGTCGGTGTGGACCAGAAAGGTCTGCTTTTCCAGCTTGGCCGCATCGGGTTGCGGCCCCAGTTCGGCGGCCAGATCGCTGCTGGCGATGGCGTGAATGGTGTTCTGATCCAGCTGGATGCCGTAAAGCCCGGCTGGCGGCCGAGTGGTCAGCGTGATGGCGGCATCCAGCGTATCGCCCACCCGGTCGATCAGATGCGGCCCGGTGTCGATATCCAGATGCAGCCGCGGGTGCTTTTCGCGCAGTTCCGCCAACCGGGGAAACAATCGCTGGGTGCCGAACAGCGGCATCACGCCGAGCCGCAGGCGCATCAGCTGCAAATTCTCGCTCTGCGAATCGACCGCCGCCGCCAGCGCTTCGAGATGCGGGGCCACGGTATCGTGAAAGGCACGGCCTTCATCGGTCAGCCGCATCGTCTGCCCCGAACGCGAGAACAGCTTGCGCCCGGTGAAACTTTCCAGATTGCTGATCCGGCGCGACAGGGCCGAGGGACTGAGGCCGAGCTCATCGGCGGCCGAGCGCGCCGATCCCAGCCGCACCACACGGACGAATGCCTCCAGGGCGCGAAGGGGCGGCAGGCGGCGCACCGGCTATATGTCGCCACGCCGGGGGCTGCTGTCGAGAGGCAAATGCTGCATTGAAGCAATTATCTGTTGCATCGCACCAAGAGGGCTACCGGAAACCCGGTGTCACCCGTCTTCACCGGCGTGTGCGGTTTGTGGCCGGTGCAGGCGCAGGCGGGTGACGTGGGTTTCATCGCCCGCTGTCACCTCGATCCTCCAACCGGCGGGATGCTCCAGCACCGCGCCCGGCTGCGGCACTTCGCCCGCCAGCACGAAGGCCAGCCCGCCCAGCGTATCGACCGCTTCGGCGATTTCCGCCAAGGCCGGATCGCCCACCTTTTCAGCCACATCGTCCAGCTCGGCGCGGGCATCGGCATCCCACACGCCGTCGCTGATCTCGATTACCTGTTCGATCGGGTCCTCGTCGTGCTCGTCCTCGATCTCGCCGACGATTTCCTCGACCAGATCCTCGATCGTGATGATGCCGTCGGTGCCCGAAAATTCATCCACCACGATCGCCAGATGGGTTCGGCGCTGTCGCATGTCGGCCAGCACATCCAGCGCCCCGCGCGCCTGCGGCACATACAGCGGCTGGCGCATCAGCGCGGACCAGTCTTCGGGCGGCTCCTGTCCGCGCGCGAGATAGACGAACACATCCTTGATATGCATCATCCCGATCACGTCATCCAGCTGCCCGCGATAGACCGGCATCCGCGAAATGCCGTGTTCGGCGAAGGCTTCGACCATCTCTTCCCACGAGGCATTGGCATCCACCGCGATGATCTCGCTGCGCGGGATTGCCACATCGTCGGCATCGTGTTCGCTGAAATGCAGCAGATTGCGCAGCATGGTGAGTTCGAACGGCGAGAGGTCGCCCTTGGCTTTTTCCTCCCCGCCGTTGCGGCTGGCTTCGTCCTCGTGCTCGTCGATCGCTTCTTCGAGCTGTTCGCGCAGCGTGGTTTCGCCATCGCCGTCGAACAGGCTGCGGATCGCGCTCCACAAGCCGCCACGTGAATCACCGCCTGATCCGGCGCCCGAGCCACTGCCAGTGTTGTTCTGGCTGGAGCTGCTACTGTCCGCGTCTCCGCTTGCGGAGCCGTCCGGTTTGTCGCTTTCGGGCATTGCCCTGTCACTTTCCCCTATGCAGGCCCGGTGGCGGGCGTGTTGGCGGTATATGGGTCGGCAATGCCCAGAAGTGCAAGCACCTTCACCTCCAGCGCCTCCATTTCCTCGGCATCCTTGTCGGAAATTTCATGATCGTAGCCCGCCAGATGCAGCAGCCCGTGGACGATCAGATGCGCAGCGTGATGATCCAGCGCAATGCCCTTGTCCGCCGCCTCGCGGGCGCATGTTTCATGCGCGAGCGCGATATCGCCCAAGAGAACCGGGGGCATTTCGGGTGGGCCTTCATCCGGGTCAAGATGCACCAGATCGCCGCGTTCGAGCATCGGAAAGCTGAGCACGTTCGTGGGTTTGTCGCGCCCGCGCCATTCGCGGTTGAGTGTGTGGATTTCCGCGTCGCAGGTGAACAACAGGCTGGCAACAAGCCGCGGATTCGCCAGTTCGGGCACGATTTGCCCGGCGGCAGCGGCAGCGCGCCCGGCGAGCTCTTCCCAATCGCCTGCGGGCCAGCCTTCGGTGTCGAAATCAAGCTGCATCGTGCAAACGCCTGCTCAGGGCAGTGCGTCTTCTCCTTCATAAGCCTCGACGATCCGCCCCACGATCGGGTGGCGCACCACGTCGGCCACGGTGAAGCGTGTCACGCCGATGCCTTCCACGCCTTCCAGCCGCGCCACCGCATCGGCCAGCCCGCTCATGCCCACGCCGCCGGGAATATCCACCTGCCGGGGATCGCCGCACACCACCATCCGGCTGTTCTGGCCAAAGCGGGTGAGGAACATCTTCATCTGTTCGCGGGTGGTGTTCTGCGCTTCATCCAGAATCACGAAGGCGTCGGCCAGCGTGCGTCCGCGCATGAAGGCGATGGGGGCGATTTCGATCTCGCCGCTGGCCAGTCGCCGCTCCACCTGTTCGGGCGGCATGCAATCGAACAGCGCATCATACAGCGGGCGCAGATAGGGATCGACCTTCTCCTTCATGTCGCCGGGCAGAAAGCCGAGCTTTTCCCCCGCCTCCACCGCCGGGCGGCTGAGGATCAGCCGCTGCACGCTGCCGGTAATGAACTGGCTGACCGCCTGCGCCACCGCCAGATAGGTCTTGCCGGTGCCCGCCGGGCCGAGCGCGAAGATCACATCGCGGCTGGCCAGCTGGCGCATGTATTCGCCCTGCATCGCGCTGCGCGGAGCGATGGTTTTCTTGCGCGTGCGGATCACGATCGGCGGGGTCTTGGCGTCGCCGGTTATGATGCCTTCCAGCACCGGCTCATCCGCCATCGCAATCAGCGCGTCAATTGCGCCTGCGTCCATCTCTTCACCGATCAGCAGCTTTTCGTGCATCTTTACCAGCACATCGCGCGCGCGGGCGACATTGTCGGGCGCGCCTTCGATCACCACCCGTTCCCCGCGCGCGGCGATATAGACGCCGAGGCGGTTTTCGATCTGCACCAGATTGGCATCGAATTGCCCGAACAGCGCGCCGAGCACCGCCTGTTCGTCAAAATGCACTTCGATCCGGGCGCGCCGCGAATGGTCATGGCGATCTTCGGGATGGGCGAGAAGGGCGGCGTCGCTGCTGTTGCGGCTGCCATCGCGGGGTGCTTTGCGGGCCATCGATTCCTTTCGGGCTGACCTGAGGAATGTAGGCGCTGGACAGGCGCTGGCAAGCCGCCCGCCTGCGCTTGGCGGTGGAAAGTAGCCATTCGGTCACAAATGACGGGTCAGGCGCAGAGGCTATCCAGCACGCGGCCCGCAATCGAATTGGGGCCTGCTTCGGCCAGTTCGGCGCGCACCATGTCGCCGATCCCCATCGCGCCGCCTTGCGATGTTTCGAAGAAAACCGATTGCAGCCACGGCGATTTGCCCAGCCACTGGCCCGCGTGTTTGCCGCGCCGTTTCACCAGCACTTCGCAGGTCTTGCCGATACTCGCCTGATTGAAGGCCAGCTGATCGCGGTTGAGGTGCGCCTGCAATTGCTGGAGCCTCTCGTCCATCACCTCCGGCGCAATCTGTCCGTCCATCGTCGCGGCGGGTGTGCCGGGGCGGGGGGAGTATTTGAAGCTGAACGCCTGCGCGTAACCCACCGCATCCACCAGCGCCAGCGTCTCGGCAAATTCGGCCTCGGTCTCGCCCGGAAAGCCGACAATAAAATCGCCCGACAGCGCAATATCGGGCCGCGCCGCGCGCACCCGGTCGAGCAGCTTGAGATAGCTGTCTGCGGTGTGGCTGCGGTTCATTGCCTTCAATACCCGGTCAGACCCGCTCTGCACCGGCAGGTGCAGGAATGGCATCAGCTTTTCGTTCTCGCCATGCGCGGCGATCAGTCCGTCAGTCATGTCGTTGGGATGGCTGGTGGTGTAGCGGATGCGCAGCAAATCCGGCAATCGGGCCAGCTCGCGCGACAGCCCGTCCAGCCCCACCGCGCGGCCCTTGCCATCCTCGCCGCGCCAGGCGTTGACGTTCTGCCCCAGCAATGTGATCTCGCGTGCGCCGGCTTCCACCAGTTTCTTCGCTTCATCAACCAGATCACTGAACGGACGGGATATTTCCGCGCCGCGGGTATAGGGAACCACGCAATAGGTGCAGAATTTGTCGCAACCTTCCTGCACCGTTAGGAAGGCCGAAGGACCCACGCGCCGCCGCCCCGGCAGCGCGCCGAATTTGGCGATTTCGGGATATTCAA
>JBGSLI010000362.1:0-5655 GCA_041740775.1 Alteraurantiacibacter sp.
TCCAGCGCCTCTGCCGCGCTCACCAGATCATCGACATTGGTGGCAAAGCCGGCATTGGCAAAATCACCCGCGCTATTGCCCAGCCCGGTAAAATCGAAGCGCAGCACCGCCAGTCCGCTCGCCGCCATCGCCGCCGCCACCCGCGTGGCCGCGTGGCTCTGCTTGGTGCAGGTGAAGCAATGCGCAAACACCACCGCAGCGCGCGGCGTTCGGTAACGCGGCAATTCCAGCCGCCCGTCAAGTTTCTGCCCGGACTTGCCGGTGAAGGTAAATTTCTCTGTCGCAATCACGCCGATATCCCCTGTGTCTGTCCCCCTATATCGTTCGAAGCGGGGGTTTGGTTTCGGCCCCACTTGCGAGCCGCGCCGCCACGCGCCATAGGCGGCGGGCAATAGCCGACATTGCGCGAAAGGCCTGCCATGAAAATCCGCATCCATATCTCGCTTCGCCCCGGCGTGCTCGATCCGCAGGGGGGCGCGGTGCATCACGCATTGGAAGGGCTTGGCTTTTCCGGGGTGAAGGATGTGCGGATCGGGCGGCTGATCGAACTCGAAATGGCCGACGACACCAGCGATACGGTGCTGAACGAGATGTGCGAAAAGCTGCTGGCCAACACCGTGATCGAAAATTACCGGATCGAGAAGGTCACCGCATGAAGGCCGCCGTCGTCACCTTTCCCGGCTCCAATTGCGACCGCGACATGCAGGTGGCGCTGCGCGAGGTTTCGGGCCGCGAACCGGAAAAGGTATGGCACGGCGATGCCGATTTGCCCGATGGCCTTGATTTCATCGCCCTGCCCGGCGGCTTTTCCTATGGCGATTATCTGCGCTGCGGATCGATGGCCGCCAATAGCCCGATCATGCGATCGGTGATCGCGGCGGCCAATCGCGGGGTGCCGGTGCTGGGCGTGTGCAACGGTTTCCAGGTGCTGGCCGAAGCGCGGCTGCTGCCCGGCGCGCTGATGCGCAACTCCCAGCTTACCTTCATCTGCCGTGATGTGGGGCTGCGGGTGGAAAACAATCGCTCGCTGTTCACCGCCGCCTATGCCGCGGGTGAGGAAATCACCCTGCCGGTGGCGCATCATGACGGCAATTATTTCGCCGATGAGGATACGCTCGACAGGCTGGAGGGCGAAGGCCGCGTGGCGTTCCGCTATCTCGACGATGTCAACGGTTCGCAGCGGCGCATCGCCGGGGTGCTGAATGCGGCGGGCAATGTGCTGGGGATGATGCCCCACCCCGAACGCGCGATCGAGGATGCCCACAGCGGCAGCGACGGTCGGCGTTTGTTCGAAAGCGTTCTGGGGATGCTGGTGTAATCTGGTTAGAGGATCGCATGTGAGGCACGCGTTATCCTTTGATCGAATGCGGGCCAGGACTTCCCGCTCCTTTTCATAGACACCCCCCGATCCGGATTGCCGCGTCGCCTGTGGCTCCTCGCAATGACGAGGGAAGGGAACCTCGCAAAGCGACCGCAAGGCCGAACGGCCGCCCGGACCGGCCCCGGAGCGAAGCGCAGGAAACAGCCGGGAGGACGAAGCCGCGGAGGCGGCTTCGCAAAACAAGCTAAGCCGCGTTGCGCCGTTTCACCACCAGTGAGTGCGCTTCTGTCGCGGTCATCGGGCGGCCGAAGTAATAGCCCTGGATTTTGGTGCAGCCCATTTCGCGGATCATCTCGGCCTGTTCGGCGGTTTCTACCCCTTCGGCGGTGGTGGACATTTCCAGGCTTTGCGCCATCGCCACCACGGCACGGATGATGGCCAGGCTTTCGGGGCTCTTCTGCGCCGCGCCCTGCACAAAACTGCGATCCACCTTGATGGTGGAGAAGCGCAGATCGCGCAGATAACCCAGCGAGGAATAGCCGGTGCCGAAATCATCGAGCGCTACCGAACAGCCCAGCGCGAGGATCTGTTCGAGCGTCTGGTGCGCGGTCTTGCCATCGCGCAGGAATACGCTTTCGGTCACTTCGACTTCGAGCCGGTGCGGCGAAAGCCCGGTTTCGGCCAGCGCCCTGATGATGGTCTGGGTAAATTCGGGTTCGAGCAATTGTTCGCCCGACACATTCACCGCCACCTTGATATCGTCGGGCCAGCGCATCGCCTGGCGGCAGGCTTCGTGGAGCACCCAGCGGCCGATCGGCAGGATCAGGCGGGTGTCCTCGGCCAGCGGAATGAACTTGGCCGGGCTGACCGTTCCGTGTTCCTTGCTGTGCCAGCGCAGCAGCGCCTCGAAGCTCACCACGCCTTCGGTCTTGGCGTTCACTACCGGCTGGAAATTCAGTTCCAGCTCGTCCTTCTCGATCGCGTTGCGCAGCGACAGTTCCAGCGTGCGGCGCTCTTCGGCATCGGCATGGAGCGAGGGGACATAGGTGCAATGCACGCCGCCGCCCTCGTCCTTGGCGCGATACAGCGCGAGATCGGCGTTGCGCATCAGCGTTTCCACCGTCTGCCCGTCGCGCGGGCCGATCGCCGATCCCACGCTGGCACCGATGAACAGCGTATGGTTGTCCACCAGATAGGGCTGCGAAAGCTGCTCGATGATGGTTTCGGCGGTGCGGTCGACGCGGGTGTGATCGGTAGCATCGCGGATCACCACGGCAAATTCGTCGCCCCCCAGGCGGCCGCATTGTTCGTTTTCGGTGCAGACGTAATTGAGCCGTTCGGAAACCTTGGCCAGCAGCCGGTCGCCCACCAGATGGCCGAGCGAATCATTGATGGCCTTGAACCGGTCGAGATCGATCATCAGAAAGGCGCAGCGGGTGCGCCATTGTTCGGAATAGCGCATCGCCTCGCCCAGCGCTTCGGTCAGCATCAGGCGGTTGGGCAGGCCGGTAAGCGTATCGTAGCGGGCGAGATAGGCGATCTTTTCGTCGCGGTTGCGCTGTTCGGTCACATCCGAACCGACGCCGCGAAAGCCGACATAATTGCCCGACGCATCGCGCATCGGCGTGCCCGAAAGTTCCCACCACCGGCCCTGTTCGCCGATATGCACCTGCACCAGCAGGTTGGAAAAGCTCTCGCGCCGCTTAAGCCGTTCGGCCAGATCGTGCAGGCTGCGCGGCACCGCGCCGGTTTCAAAGGTCCCGCCCGCGATCAGGCGGATAAAGCGTTCGCCTTCCACCTCGGCGGGTTCCTTGCCCAGCGCAAAGGCAAAGCGCGGGCTGACTGCGCGCAGGCAGCGGTTGTTGTCCACCTGCCATAGCCAGTCCGATTCCTTTTCCTCGAATTCGCGCAGCAGCAGCGAGACGACCTCGTCCTTTTCCGCCACGCCGGCCTCGGCGATGCGCGCCGAAAGATAGGTGCGGGCCGAATTGAGCGCGCCGGTCACAATCGTGAACACGAACGCCAGGCTGGCGAGCGCGAACAGATAGTCGCCCGAAATGATGAACGAGGCCGCGCCCGAAAACCCCACCACCAGATCGAACACCACGGTTGCCACCGGCGCGGCGCTGGAGGTTGCAGCGCTGCCCGCCACAAGCATGGCGGCAAGCGTCCACAGGCCGAAATGCTGCGCCGGGTTTCCCGCAGGCACGAAGAACAGCAGCGCGGCAATCCAGGGGATGGAGCAAAGTGCCACCGACCCGGCCTGACGGCGGAATTCCACCGGAGACATCGAACGGCGGGCAATATCGGAAAAATGCGCGTCCAGCCGCCCGACATTGCCCACCGTGGCCACCACCACCAGCAGCCACACCCCCAGCAGCCACGCAGGAAGCGTGCCGACATAAAGCGTGACAGCCATGATCGCGGCGATGCCGTGCGCGGCCAGCCGGATGCGCGATGCCTTGTATAGTTCGGAATATTGCAGCGCACGCAGGCGTGACCAGTCCCCCTCGCCGGGATCACGTAGCCCGATCACCTGCAATGCGTTCAATCGCAGCGGCAGTTTCGGGAGGCCGGTCGGGTTCTTGCTCACCCTGCTGCCATACGCAGACAATGGTTAGGGGCAGGTAAAGCCCGCACAAGTTTTACCTTTGCCGCCGCAGCCTTCGGTTCCGCCGAACGGGGCGGGAGTGCTGGAGGGGGCGCTATTCCACCGTCACCGATTTCGCCAGATTGCGCGGCTGATCGACATCGGTGCCCTTGGCCACCGCCACGTGATAGGCCAGCAATTGCACCGGCACGGCGTAAACCAGCGGCGCGATCAGCGGGTGGACCTTGGGCATTTCGATCGTTGCCATGCAGCCCTCACCCGCCTGCGCGATGCCCGCCGCGTCCGAAATAAGCACCACCTTGCCGCCGCGCGCCTGCACTTCCTGCATGTTGGAAACGGTCTTTTCGAATAGCGGGCCGGAGGGCGCCAGCACGATCACCGGCACCGCTTCGTCGATCAGCGCGATGGGGCCGTGCTTCATCTCGCCGCTGGCATAGCCTTCTGCATGAATATAGCTGATTTCTTTCAGTTTCAGCGCACCTTCCAGCGCCAGCGGGAAATCCGCCCCGCGCCCCAGATAGAGCACATCGCGCGCCGGGGCGATGAGGTGCGCCATCGCGGCGATTTCCTCATCATGCGCCAGCGCGGCGTTCAATGCGGCTGGTGCCTCGAGCAAATGCCCGACGATCTCCGCCTCCTGCGCGCGCGAAAGCCGCCCCTTCTTCACCGCGAAATGCGCTGCCAGCGCGGCCAGCACCGCCAATTGGCAGGTGAAGGCCTTGGTCGAAGCAACGCCGATTTCCGGCCCGGCATGGGTGGGCAGCAGCAGATCCGCCTCGCGCGCCATCGAACTTGTGGGCACGTTGACCACTACCGCGATCACCTGCCCCTGTTCGCGGCAATGGCGCAGCGCCGCCAGCGTATCGGCCGTCTCCCCGCTCTGGCTGATGAACAGCGCCAGCCCGCCCTCGGGCAGCACCGGTTCACGGTATCTGAACTCGCTGGCGAAATCGATATCCACCGGCACGCGGGCGAATTGTTCGAACCAGTATTTGGCCACCATCCCGGCGTAATAGGATGTGCCGCAGGCCACCAGCGTGACCCGGTCGATGGCGGAAATGTCGAAATCGATCTGCGGCAGCGCCACCTGCTGTTCTACCGGGCGCAGATAGGACCGCAAGGTCTGCGCCACCACGGTGGGCTGTTCGAAGATCTCCTTCTGCATGAAGTGGCGGTAATTGCCCTTTTCGATTGCGGCGGCAGAGGCCCCCGATGTCTGCACCGCGCGGGTAACAGCCGCACCGGCCGCATCGCGCACGGCTGCGCCCTCGGGGGTAATCACCACCCAGTCGCCCTCCTCCAGATAGCTGATCTGCTGGGTAAGCGGGGCCAGCGCCAGCGCGTCCGAACCAAGGAACATCTCGCTTTCGCCATAGCCCACCACCAGCGGCGAGCCGAGCCGCGCGCCGATCAGCAGGCCGGGATGATCGCGAAACGCGATGGCCAGCGCAAAGGCCCCGCGCAGCCGGGGGAGCACCGCCTGCACCGCATCTTCCGGCGATGCCCCTTGCTCGATCTCGCGGCTTACGAGGTGGACCACCACTTCACTATCGGTCTGGCTTTCGAAACGGCGCCCGGCGGCGATCAGCTCGTCGCGCAATTCCTTGAAATTCTCGATGATGCCGTTGTGGACCAGCGCCACCTGCGGGGTGGCGTGGGGGTGGGCATTGGCCTGCGTGGGCGCGCCGTGGGTGGCCCAGCGGGTGTGCGCAATGCCCACTTC
>JBGSLI010000363.1:0-5981 GCA_041740775.1 Alteraurantiacibacter sp.
TGCCGATGCGGCGGCGGCGGGTGGAAATATCGGACATGGTGAGGCTCCTCAAACGGTGGATGATCGACTTCTCGCCCAGCACCGGGCAGGCCATCGGGGCAGCCAGCGCCAGGTGTTCACCGGCGGCAAAGCCCGCGATTACCTCGGCATAGGTCGCCCGCTCAGGCCGCGCCCGCCCGGAAACGACGCGCGCATCGCAGGCCGCCTCCTGATCGATCCGCATCGCTCGCCAGCCCCACCAGGCGAGCGGATTGAACCAGTGCAGGGCCAACAGCGGTTGCGCCGCAATGTTGGCGAGAAGATCGTGGCCGCGGTGATGTTCCAGCTCATGCGCGATTGCCATGTCGCGCGCGCGAACATCGATCAGCGCCATGAAACCTTCGGGCAGCGCGACCACCTTGTCGATGATGCCGAAGGCGACCGGAGCGCTGACTGCGGGCGTTTCCACCAGCCGCACCTTGCCAGCCTCGCCCATCGGACGGGCATCGGCGAGCAGGTCCCGCCGCATCAGGATATAATTGCGGGTGCGCCCGATCAGAAACAATGCCGCCCCGCCCAGCCACAGCAGCAACAGCAATTCGGTAAGCGGAACGCCAAAAATGGGAGCAGCAACAGGAGCGGTTGCAACAGGAGCCGCGCTTGCGCCAGCCTGCGACACGATCACCATCAGCGGCTCGGCCCCGCCCGCCTGCGAAGCCTGCGCAACCGGATCGGCGGGATTCATCCACGCGGGCAACACGATCGGCGGCATCACGAAGCGCAGCAACGGCAGCGCCCATAGCGCATAGGCGATCTGCGGGCCGAAATGGCGTGCCACCGGGCGGCGCACCAGCAGCAGCAGGCCGATCAGCACGCCGGTGTAAAGGAAAGTATCGATCAGCCAGTCGGAAATGAAGGTCATTTCTTCATCTCCTTCAGCAGTCGCTCGATCTCCGCGATGTCATCGGGCGTCAGCGCCTCGTTTTCTGCGAGGAAGGCGAACAGCGGCGCGGCACGGCCGCCGAACAGGCGTTCGACCAACCGCCTGGATTCGGTGCCCACATAGGCGGATCGTTCGATCAGCGGGGTATAAAGAAAGCGTCGCCCCTCGGGCTGCGTCGCCAGCACCCCCTTGGCCACCAGCCGCGAAAGCAGCGTTTTGACCGTGGGCATGGACCAGCCGCGTTGCTGGCAAACCTGGTCGCAGATATCGGCGGCGGATTGCGGGCTTTTGCGCCACAGCGCCTCCATCACCGCATGTTCGGCATCGCTGATGCGTTCCGCACCCGCTCCTCCTGCTTCGGTACCGGCATTTCCGGTCATGGCCCTCTCCCTGACAGGTCTGTTTGCAGGCTTACGATTACGCTTGTAATCTGAATGCTGCTTGAACACAATCGCAAAGCTTGGCACCTCGTCCGCGCGGACCGACAGTGTGGCATCGATGCAACGGATGCCTGCAATGCAGCAAAAGGGTGTAACCACGCAAGGATATGGGGCGAAACGACAACCAGACAGTGGCTTACGCCGACGTGCTTGACCGCCTGATGGCGGCAGCATCCACGGGTGACCGCAACGCCTATCGCCAGTTTCTGGGAGAGGCGAGCGGGCGTATCCGGGCGATGCTGAGGCGCAAGGTGGGAGCCGACAGCGAACTGGAGGACGTTTTGCAGGAATGCCTGATCGCCTTGCATGAAAAGCGCCACACGCTCGATCCGGGGCGTCCGGTGGGGCCGTGGATGTATGCGATCGCCAATTACAAGCTGATCGACCACTGGCGGCGGCGCGGGCGCAGCCGGCTGGTGCTGGATGATACGGCGGATATTGCCGTGGCGGCAGAAACCTTTGCCGATGTCGATGTCGCCGCGCTGCTGGAAGAACTGCCCGATGCGCAGGCCGAGGCGATCCGCCTCACCCATATCGAAGGGCTGACCAATCTCGAGGCGTCCGAAAGGCTGGGAATCGGCGTGTCGGCAATGAAGCTTCGGGTGCATCGGGGGATGCTGCGCCTGAAGGAAATCGCGAATGGACAGAAGTCATGACCAATACCGCATCCCTGATTGACCGGCTGGTGGACGAAGGCCCCCGCTCCAAGGGCGGCCACACACAGCGCTTCGCCTTGCCGCTGCTGGCGGCCTTTGGCCTGTGCATAATGGGCGTGGCGCTGACGCTCGACGGTGCCTTTGCCACGCTGGAAAGCGAAGGAATAGGTTCGATCGGGGTCAAATGGGGCTTCTCGCTGGCGCTGCTGGGGCTGGGTGCTGCGGCACTCTGGGTTCTGGGCAAGCCCGGCCGTCCGACGCGGCAGGCAGTCTATGCGCTGGCAATTCCCTTTATCCCCATCGTTGTGCTGCTGGCGCTGGAACTGACGATTGCCGGACCGCTGCCATTTGGCGAAACCTGGCGCGAATGCCTCGCCGCGATGCTGGTGATGAGCCCGATTGCCTTTGCCGGGGCGGTGCTGGCGATGCGCGCGCTTGCCCCTACCGATCTGCGCCGGGCCGGGCTTGCCGCCGGACTGTTCGGCGGCGCAGTGGCGATGACCGCCTATACCCCCTATTGCCCCGAACGCGGCATTCTCTACATGGTGGAGTTCTATTGCCTTCCGATCATGGCGATGGCGGCATTCGGCTGGGCGGCGGGGCCGCGCTTGCTGCGCTGGTAAAATACCGCGCACAGCGTTAGAGGCGCGCCATGCGCATCGGAACCGTTCGCCGCCTGTCGGATTGCCACAATATCGCCGATTTCCGCGAGCTGGCGCGCCGCCGCCTGCCGTTTCCGGTGTTTCATTATATCGATGGCGGGGCGGATGACGAAGCTACCAAGGCCCGCAATACCGCTGCCTTCGATGCGGTGGATCTGGTGCCCGATGTGCTGGTGGGCGCAGACGATATCGATCCCTCGATTACCGTGATGGGCCGCACAAGCGCGCTGCCGCTGATCCTCAGCCCCACCGCACTGCAACGCTTGTTCCACTGGCATGGCGAACGCGGCGTGGCCGCCGTGGCGCAGAAATACGGCTTGTGGTTCGGCATCTCCAGCCTTTCCACCGTCAGCATCGAAGAGGTGGGGCAGCGCTGGCCCGGCCCCAAGATGCTGCAATATTACTACCACCGCGATCGCGGGCTGAACGCCGCGCTGACCGAGCGCGCAAGGGCAGCCAATTTCGATGCCATCACGCTGACGGTGGACACGGTGGTTTCGGGCAATCGTGAACGCTGCAAGCGCACCGGCTTCACCACCCCGCCGCGCTTCACCCCTTCCAACGTCCTGTCCTATGCCATGCATCCGGCGTGGGCGCTCAATTTCATGTTCCGCGAGAAGTTCGATCTGCCCAATCTTTCCACCCATGTCGCGGCGGGCAGCGGGCAGGCGATTTCGATCCAGGACTATTTCAATTCCATGCTCGATCCCGGTCTCAACTGGCAGGCGGCGGAACAATTGCGCGATGACTGGGGCGGCACCTTCTGCCTGAAGGGCATCATGTCGGTGGGTGATGCCCGGCGCGCGGCGGATATGGGCGTGGACGCGATCATGGTATCCAACCACGGCGGAAGGCAGCTGGACGGCAGCCGCGCCCCTTTCGATCAGCTCGACGAAATCGTGCAGGCGGTGGGCGACCGGGTGGAAGTGATCCTCGATGGCGGAGTGCGGCGCGGCACACATGTGCTCAAGGCACTGGCCACGGGAGCCAAGGCAGTGAGCGGCGGGCGGCTGTATCTTTACGCACTCGCCGCTGCTGGAGAACCGGGCGTCGATCGCGCGATCGGCCTGCTTGATGCCGAAATCCGCCGGGCAATGCAGCTGATGGGGGTGAGCCGGGTGGACCAGCTCACCCCCGATCGCCTGCGGCGGCGTTAAGCCGTCACCACATCGTCCAGACGCCGCGCCTGCGCCCAGTCGATATTGCGGGTGCCATACATGATCCCCGCCAGCGCGAAGAACAGCAGCAGCGAGCCGATCACCAGCGAATATGTCTCCATGCTCAAGAGCACGAACAGCAGCGCATAAAGCCCGGCGAGCAATCCGCCGACAAAGCCTGCGCGCCGCCAGCTTGCCAGCACCGCCGCGCTATAGGCGGTGAGCAAACCGATGATCGCGGCGGCAGCCACAACATAGGCGGCGCCAAAGCCGATCAGTTCGGCAAAGGCGAGCAGCATCACGAAGAACAATACCAGCCCTGCGCCGGTGAGCAGATATTCCGCCGCCGCCACCCGCGCCCCGCCCAACAGATCGAACATCAGGAAAGCGGCAAAGGTGAAGCCGATGAACAGGAATCCGTATTTCACCGCGCGATCGACCTGGCTGTAAAGATCGACCGGATCGACCAGTCCGATATTGACCGGCGCGGCTTCGTGGGTGCCATCCTCCAGCGACAACAGCCGCTGACCGAGCGCGAGATTGGTGATCCCGGCATAGCTGGCGGTAAAGCCTGCTGCGCCCACCTCGCGCTGATCAGGCAGGAAGCTGCCGGTAAAGCTGGGGTGCGGCCAAGGCGAAGTAACCGCCCAGCCGATTTCCCCGCCACGCGGCACCAGCGCCAGCGAGCGGCTGCCGCGCAGGCCATATTGCCAGCTCACCTGCAACGGCTCTGCCCCATCCCATGCAACCGGGGCGGAAAAGCCCGAACCGCCCGTTGCCGCAGGGCCGTTGCCGGGGCTTGGTCGCAAGGCTTCCTCGCCCACGCGCACTCGCGCTCCGTCGGCAAGCCCGCGCGGATCGGAGATGCCGAAGCGCAATTCGGCCTGATCGAGCCGCAGGCTGGCTTGCGTCACACCCAGCCGGGCAAGGTCTTCATCCAGCACGAAGCTGGCGCTGCCGCTGATATTGGCCTGATAGACCACGCTTTGGTAAATCGCATAACCCTTGCGATCGGGATCGATGCTGGTTTCCACCTGCTGGCGCGCAGGCGATACGAACAGTTCGCGCTCCACGCTGCGCCGCACTTCGCGTTGCTGGCCGTTCGCCGTTTCGGTTTCGGTAATGATGCCGGTGTAGGGGATCACCAGCAGCGGCCCGGTGATCGTCTGCGCGCCGCCACACCCCGCCTCGATCTGCGCCTGCGCGCCCTGGGACTGGCTATCCCGGTCCCACACCAGCGCATAGACCATCATCAGCGGCACGATCAGCATGGCTGCCACCAGCCCGGCCATGAACAGTTTCATGCCGGGGCTTCGCTCTCGATTCATCACTGGTCTCCTCGTGGTTGTGCGACGAACCGTGCATTGTGAGCGATGAATTGAATGCCAAGTGAACGGGCGGCATGGGTATTGACGCGGAGCGATTGCGCGGCAAGATCGCGCCATGACCAGATTCCTCGCCGCTCTCGCGCTGTTCCTCGCCGCCCCGCTTGCCGCGCAGGAGGTGGCCGTTCCTGCACCGGCCACCGTTCCCGCAACTACCGATGTGGTGCTGGAAACCACGCTGGGGGACATCACCATCGCGCTGGAAATCGAACGCGCGCCGATCACTGCGGGCAATTTCCTGCGCGATGTCGTGGAAGGGCGCTTTGACGGGGCGGTATTCTACCGGGCGATGAAGCTGGATTGGGGACAGCAGCCCAACGGGTTGATCCAGGGCGGCGCGCAGAATGATCCGGAACGCATCCTGCCGCCCATCGCGCATGAGCCGACCAGCCAAACCGGCCTTTCCCACACGCGCGGCGCGCTCAGCATGGCGATGGGCGAGCCGGGCAGCGCAACGGGCGATTTCTCGATCATGCTGGGCGATCAGACTGGGCTGGACGCCGATCCCGAGGCGCAAGACCCGGTGTGGCGCAACGGCTATGCCGTGTTCGGCTATGTTATCGAAGGAATGGATGTGGTCGAGGCGATCCATGCCGCTCCGGTCGATCCTGACAAGGGCGAAGGCTGGATGCGCGGCGAAATGCTGGCGCAGCCGGTGGTGATTACCGCCGCGCGGCTGGCGCAATAGGCGCTTTGCCCGAAGAAAATCTGGCAAACAGGCGCCTCGCCAGCCACACCAGCGCGCGCAGCATCGCGATG
>JBGSLI010000364.1:0-30422 GCA_041740775.1 Alteraurantiacibacter sp.
GCCCGATCTGGTGCTGTCGGGGCCGAACGAGGGGCAGAACCTGGGCGCGGTGGTGATTTCTTCGGGCACCGTCAGCATTGCGCAATTTGCCGCCTTGCGCGGCCTGCCCGCGATTGCGCTGTCGGCAGGAGAAAACAGCGCCAGCGCCACGCTCGACAACCCGCTCTCGCCTGAAATCGCCCGGCTCTCGGTAATGCTGGTGGAGGCGCTGGAAAGCCGCGCAGGGGCAGGGCCGCTGCTGCCCGGCGGGCTGGCGCTCAATGTCAATTTTCCCGATGATCCGGCACGGGCGGGCTGGCGGGCCACGCGGATCGGCAATTACAACGCCTATCGCATCGGTTTTACCGACAATATGGCCCAAAGCGCCACTGCCGAGACGCACGAACGCGCCCGCGCACGCGGCATCGAACTGCCGCAGCTTCCCGGCCTGACATTTGCCGCCAATGATGCCGAACCGCTGCCCGCAGAGGCGGATGATGAAAGCGTCGCGATCCGCTCTGCCATCACCGTCAGTCCGATGCAGGCGGGCTATGCCCACGGCGCGGCGGGGGAAGCGCTGGTGGGCGGACTGCTGGGTGCGATGGCAGGCGAATAGGCCGCGAGCACGAACTTCACATATCCGAAGTTTTCGCATTTCCGGTAAATTGACTTGCCGCAAGGCGCTTTCCCGTGGCAAAAGCCATGGCAATCGCAGGCGGTGCGCGCTGATGCGCCGCGAAACAGGAAAGGTTGGCACTATGGCCCGGATCGTCGGCGGCGTCGCCACTTCGCACACCCCCACAATCGCCTTTGCCAAGGATGGCGGCAAGCAGAACGATCCGGTGTGGAAGCCGATCTTCGATTCCTATGAACCGGTGCAGCAATGGTTCCGCGCCAACCGGCCCGATGTACTGATCTACATCTACAACGATCACATGACCTCCTTCTTCGATCATTACAGCCATTTCGCGCTGGGTGTGGGTGCCCGTTACGAAGCGGCGGACGAAGGCGGTGGCCCGCGCGATATCCCCGGCATCGACGGCGATCCCGCCTTCGCCCAGCACATCGCCAAGGTGATGGTAGCGGACGAATTCGACCTCTCCTATTTCCAGGGCAAGAACCTTGATCACGGGGCCTTTTCCCCGCTATCGGTGATGGTCGATTACGACGATGACGGCTGGGCGCTGAAGCTGGTGCCGATCGTGTGCGGCGTGCTCACCGTGCCACTGCCCAGCGCGCGCCGCTTCTACAAATTCGGCAAGAGCCTGCGCCGGGCGATCCAGTCCTATCCCAGCGATATCAAGGTCGCCATCGCGGGCACCGGCGGTCTCAGCCATCAGGTGCATGGCGAAGGCTGCGGCTTCAACAATCCGGCGTGGGACCATGAATTCATGGAAAAGCTGGAGAAGAACCCCGAAAGCCTGCTCGATTATCCGATCGCCGAACTGGCCAGGCTGGGCGGCTGGGAAGGCGCCGAGGTGGTGATGTGGCTGATGATGCGTGGCGCTCTGTCGGAAGAAGTGGAACTGCGGCACAAGAGCTATTTCCTGCCCTCCATGTGCGCCATCGCCACCATGGTGATGGACGACAAGGGCGATGTCGCCCCGCCGCCCGAATCCGACGAGGCGCTGCGCCAGCGGATCGAATGGGACTGGCGCGGCGCGGCCGACATGGAAGGCACCTATCCCTTCACCATCGAACGCAGCGTCAAGGGCTTTCGCCTCAACCATTTCCTCCATTCCCTGACCCGGCCGGACATGCGCAAGCTGTTCCGCGATGACGAGGAAGCCGCCTACGAAAAGGGCGGGCTGACCGAGGAAGAAAAGGCGCTGGTGCGCAACCGCGACTGGATCGGCATGATCCATTACGGGGTGATTTTCTTCATGCTCGAAAAACTGGGCGCGGTCACCGGCATCGGCAATATCGACATCTACGCCGCGATGAAGGGCATGAGCGTGCCCGAATTCCAGCAGACACGGAACGCCGCGATCAATTACGGCGTAGCCGGCAAGGAGGATTGAGCGCGCGTTGGGCACGCGCAACCCGCCCGATTTTCGCGCAGTTAACCGTTGCCCAAGCGCTGTGGCAACACTATGGGGCAGCGCTGGAATGCCGCTTTAGCTCAGTTGGTAGAGCACATCATTCGTAATGATGGGGTCAACGGTTCGAGTCCGTTAAGCGGCACCATTCACTCCCGAAATCACCGGACTTCCGGTGCGTGCGCGCGCGATGGTGTCTGTCAGGCCCGCTGTCTCCGGGGTGTCGAACGAATGCCGCCATGGGAACCTTTGGCTTGCCTGCGATCGATGCCGTCGGCAGCTGCAGGGCATGCGAAGGAGCTTTTCGCTGGCTGCAAAGCGAACCGGCCTCAGAACCTGATCGGAAGCGAGACGACGAGGGCATAGTCCGGGCTGTCCGCAGTCAGGCCGAACCGTGCGGCAACATCGAGAAGAATGCCGCGGTGGAGCAACGAGGACGCTCCGGTTGTCAGGAAACCAACGGTCCGGCTTGATCCGTCAATGTCGACGCCGCCTATGCGGACATCCGAAACAAACCGCTGTTCGAAGAAGAAGCGCAGCGAAGTTTCCGGACTGGCGGCCAGAAATGTGCCCAGCGACAGCCCTACCATATCACCCGGATCAAGCGTATCTTCCGAAAAGAAGGAATCGTAGGAAACGCTGCCTACAAAGACCAGCGGGTCCTGGCGCTTGATCGCGGCGAGCGATCCGCCAAGCGAGGCGAAACCTCCGCCAAGCGTAACCCCGTTATCAACCATCCGCCCGCTGCCTGTATTCCAGCGCAGCCGCCCGACCAGATCGGGCATCCATCCACTCTCGCGCAATATGGTATGCGCCAGCGATACGTTCACGTCTCCCAGCCCCGAGCCGCTGGATTGCGTCCTTCCGACCGCCCCGAAGCCGACCTTGGTTACCAGAGACTGATCGACCACCTGATAGGGAACATCGATCTCGATCTGCGAGTCCAGCGGCAGGCCGAAACGCACCGACAGGCCCGCCAGATACTGGTTGCGGCGCTGATCGAGCGTGCCGACAAAGGTCACACCGTCCTCGATCACGAATGTGGGGGTCGCATTGACCTGCCGCGCGAATCCGAATTGCGGAGTGACCTCGAAATCACCCGATCTCAGCAGCAATGCGCCCGTCTGAACCAGCGTCCGTTCAAGCGCGCGGTCCGCTTCGTCCAGCGTGAAGGATCGCGTGGTCTGCGGTTCAGCCGCGGTCATCTGCTGTTCGGGAGGCGCCACTGCTTCTGCCGGCATAGCGCGCGGCACGCCGGTTGAACCTGCCCCGATTGCCCGCTCGAGCTGTTCCACCCTGGCGAGAAGATCGGCAATGATCGCATCGCGCTCTGCCAGTGCGCGCTGCAATTCCTGCGCGTCGGCACCTTGCTGAACATCCTGGGCTGCAACTGGCTGTGACGCTGCTGAAAGCACGGCCGCACAGGTCGCGATCAATATCCTGTTATGGTCTTTCATCGTGCCCCCCTGCTTGTACCGGTGACGCTACCTGAGCATAACGAAGTCGCTGTCGCTGGGCGCGAGTTCGCCCTGAGAGGCATCTTCCCCCGGTCGGTTGACGACAAAACCGATACGGCCCAAATTCCGGTCGTCGATCCATGCACGCTCGAAACGTGCGATCAGCATTGTCCGGCTGCCGAAGGCCGGGTCCGCCAGCAATACACGGTTACCTCTGACCCCGCGAAATACCACAAAGTGTTGATAGCCCTGAAAACTGACCGGGACGATCACCGGCGCGAGCTGGACAAGCCGAGCAAAATCCAGCTGACCATAACCGATGCCTTCGTATCCGCGCGCATCGACGAAGCGCTTCAGATCAAGCAGCGAAAATCCCTCGCGCATTCTGACGATGTTCGGATTGGCGAGATATTCTTCGCGGTTCATCAGGCTGGTCGCGATCTCGCGCTCGGTCACATTGTCGCCGAACTGATAGCGCAGCACCGTGGCGAGCGCCGCCGCGCCGCAACTGATATCCCACTGCTGGATCACGACGTTTTCCTGGCGCATTTCCAGCAGCGAAATGACCGGATCACCGACACTTGCAGAAACTGGCGCAGAAATCGGCACAACTGCAATCGCTGCCCATACTGCCCCTGTCGCCAATATGCGGCACCATTTGCTGCCAGCCTCCGGCAACGGCGAACCTGATGGCAAGCGGCCTGGGGAGAGCGAGAATTCGCTCCCCCGCAGGTCAGTTTGCTTCACGGACAGATCGAGCACTGGAATTCGATCACCGGGCTGTTGAACGCTGCGTTCCACGGCCCTTCGTTGTTCCCCGAGGCGTCGATGGCGGTTGGCGAACGGTTGAAGTTGGGGTGGAAATCGCCGGGTGCGGCGTTGTCGAATGCCGTGAACATCACCTTGCCATTGGGCAGGCCAAGATCACCCGCGGTCACCCGGTCAAGTTCGCTGGTGGTAAGCCGGACGGGCAGCGCCTGCTCTTGAACCTGTGCTTGCACTTGTGCAGGCATCGTCGGGTCAACTGCGCTGGGTGTCGGCTCCTGTGCCAGGACTGGGCTGGAAAGCAATATTCCCGCTGTCGCGAGCGTGATGAGTTTGATTTTCATGATATTTTCCCTTGGTATAAAGCTGCAAAGGGTGGGGCGCGGAACGGTTGCTTTCTGAAGCAGGGCTGTTCCGCGCTCCCGCTCAGCAAACTGCGATACAGAACGAATTCGGCACCGTGCTCGGCACCGCAACCCCGAAATGACCGGCGTGATCTATGACGCCCTGATCTGAGTTGAGATTGTGGTGGAGGCTGAAACCGAGTTCGATCAGCGCATTGAACCAGGGTTTCTCTGCGATATTGTCACGACCGACACCGGCGGTAACACGGTCCATTTCGCCCGCCGAAAGCCGCATGGGCAGCATCTGGCCAGGTTGCGCCGACTCGGGTGCGGCAGCCACGATCATGGCTTCCTGTTCCGGCTGAACTTGCGCCGGACCGGCATTCAGTTCCCCAGCAAGTAATTGTCCGGGAAAAAGAATTCCGACCGCTATTGGTATAAAATGAACATATTTCATATTCAATCCCCTTCTGATTCGATTACTCAGAAAGCGACCCGTGCACGCCATAAGTCGGTGCTTGAAGGAACTGTTAATACGCCACTCCAATTAGGTGGTCAATGTGCTACAGCTATTCGGTGGTAATAAGAAACAAAGTTATACTGACCACGCAAATAGTTATTCAGATTGGCAGGCATGGTTTTCCCGCCTGGGCCTGAAGCCTGCAATGCGGTTTTTGCAAATCCGATATCCCGGTCATTCTCGCTCAGCCAAGCAAGTGCGCGATATCAATTACCTGTAAGCCTCGTTCCGAAACGAGATGGCTGATGTCCTCTATCCGCGCCATCTCGCCATCATCGCGCATGATCGAACAGATCGCGGCGGCATCGCCAGCGCCCGCCAGGCGACAAAGTTCGACCGATGCTTCTGCCGCTGCCGGACGCGCATGAACGCCGCCATCGTCAGTAATGAGCGGAAACACATGTCCCGGTGAAATCAGGTCGCTTGCCGCTGCGCCGGGCGCCGCTGCCACTTTGATGGTATGCGCGCGATCGGCAGCGGAAATGCCGGTGGTTACGCCGCTCGCCGCCTCGATCGAACGGCCATACGGCCTGCCCGATTGCTTGTGGAAGACCGGATTGATCCGCTTGATCCCCAATCGTGCGGCGCGGGCAGGCGGCAGGGCAAGGCAGATCAGGCCGCGGCCATGGGTTGCCATGAAATTGATGGCTTCGGGCGTGACATGCTGCGCAGCGATGCAGAAATCGATATCACCGCCACGCAGCCGGTCACCGGTGATGATGATGATGTGGCCTTGGGCAAGCGCCTGCAATGCCGGTTGCAACTGGTCCATCCTGCCCCCCTCTCAAAGCGAAGCGAGCGCGCGCGCGCCGCGAAAGGTCTGGCTGCCGACCATTTCGAGCTGAAGCCGGGCGCGGTCTTCCAGGCATTCCCCATCGGGCGAGAACAGGCCGTGTTAGGTCCGGATGGTGGCGCCCATCGGGGTTGGCCACCCACGCAAGGCATGCACTATGCTGCGCAGCGTGAGCAGCGTGCTCATGGTTGCCTGATCTCCGTAAGCCGTGGCGACAAGCCCTACCGCGCGCTGGTCGAGATAGGGTTTTTCGTCCCTCGCCAGATCTTCCAGATAATCGAGCGCATTCTTGACCAGACCTGAAATTGTCCCATGATAGCCGGGTGCGGCGATGATGATGCCATGCGCCTGCCTGACCGCCTCGACCAGTTCAGCGCCGCTGCCCGCTTCGTGGCCCGCACC
Organism: Alteraurantiacibacter sp.; assembly: GCA_041740775.1. Taxonomy (GTDB): domain Bacteria; phylum Pseudomonadota; class Alphaproteobacteria; order Sphingomonadales; family Sphingomonadaceae; genus Alteraurantiacibacter. The sequence continues at coordinate 6,300 of JBGSLI010000364.1, forward strand.
GCGATAATGCGGCAGGCGGTCCAGATATTCCCCACCGAAGATATGCGTTTCGGCCCCTTCGCCCGCAGCCTGCGCGGCGGCGAGGCGCAGGGCCTGTTCGGTGGTGCTGCCGGGATTTACCGTTCCGCCGATGCCGACGATCCTGATGGTCATACGCAAACCTTTTCGTTGAGGTAGGCCGCAAGGCGGGCCGTTTCTTCGGGCAAGAACCGCAGACCCAGCTTGGTCCGGCGCCAGAGGATATCATCGACGCTCACGGCCCATTCCTGCGCGATCAGATGATCGACCTCGGCCTGCGTGAGGCCATGGCCGAAATGGCAACCGCAATCGTCCAGCGTGCGCGCTTCGCCGAGGATATCCATGGCGATCGTGCCGTAGGCATGCACGAGGCGCTCGGCCCAGCCGGGTTCGACAAAGGGGTAGCGATCGCGCAATTCGGCGATTTTCGCCGCCGCCGTGCCGACGGCAAAATCACCGCCCGGCAAGGGTGCCCCATCGGTCCAGCCTTCTCCTGCAAACTGCGGGAACCGCTGCGCAAGTTTCCCGACCGCTTCCTGCGCCAGATGGCGATAGGTGGTGATCTTGCCGCCGAACACAGAAAGTATCGGCGGGCCTTCGCTTTCGGCCGAAAGATCGAGAAAATAGCCCCGTGTCGCCGCTTCGGGCCTGCCGGACCCGTCGTCGATCAGCGGGCGTATGCCGGAATAGCTCCACACCACGTCGCGCGGATGGACCGGCTGCCGGAAAAAGCGGCTTGCTCCTTCGCACAGATAGGCGATTTCCGCTTCGCTCGCCTCGATCCGGTCCAGCCCAATGTGATGATCGGCATCGGTCGTGCCGACCAGGGTGAAATCGCGTTCATAGGGAATGGCGAAAAAGATCCGCCCATCGGGCAACTGGAAGAAATAGGCGAAGGGGTGATCGAACAATTTGCGCACAACGATGTGCGAACCGCGCACCAGTCGCATGCTGCGGTGCGCGGGCAAACGGGCAGCGTCCAGCAGATCGCGCACCGCCGGGCCGGCGGCATTTACAATGGCGCGGGCACGAAATGTCTCGCCGCCAGCCTCGATCCGCCAATATTCGCCGTCCCGTGCAAGCGCGGTCACGCGGTGGCGGGTGCGGATATCGGCCCCGCGGTTGGCCGCATCCCTGGCATTGAGCACCACCAGCCTTGCATCATCCACCCAGCAATCCGAATAGATGAAGGCCCTGGAGAATTCCGGTTTCAGCGGTGCGCCCGCAGGATGTGCGGCCAGGGCCACGTTTTCGGTCGGCGGCAAAAGCTTGCGTCCGCCGATATGGTCATAGATCAACAGGCCCAGCCGCACCAGCCAGCGCGGGCGCACACCGGGAACATGCGGCAGAACGAAGCGCAGCGGCCGGGCGATGTGCGGGGCAATCGCCCACAGCCTCTCGCGTTCCGAAAGGCTTTCGCGCACCAGCGAGAATTCGTAATGTTCAAGATAACGCAAGCCGCCGTGGATCAGCTTGGTCGAAGCCGATGATGTGCCGCTGGCAAGATCATCGGCTTCAAGCAGCAGAACTCCGGCGCCCCGGCCCGCAGCATCGCGCGCAATGCCGCAGCCGTTGATCCCGCCGCCGATGACGGCAAGATCGTAGATATCCGATGCCGGGTGTGCCACCGGGCCGCGCTCAGAATTGCAGCGGTGCGTGGGCGATGTGCGGCATTACATAGCGCGCAAACATGTCGCATTCGTTCACATGCGGATAGCCTGAGAGGATGAAGGCTTCGATCCCCTCGGCCTGATAGGCGCGCAATTTCGCCAGAACCTGATCGGGCGTGCCGACGATGGCCGCGCCGCAGCCAGATCGGGCGCGGCCAATGCCTGTCCAAAGATTTTCCTCGGCAAAGCCATCGCCGCCCGCCGCCCCGCGCAGTTCGGCCTGGCGCTGGACTCCGTAATTCTTCGCATCGAGCGATTTTTCGCGGATCGCCTTGCCAGCCTCATCATCCAGCTTCGACAGCAGGCGATCGGCATAGGCGCGCGCCTCTTCCTCGGTTTCGCGCACGATGACATGTGCGCGATAGCCGAATTTGAGCCGGCGGCCGTGCCCTGCGGCACGCTGGGTCAGATCGGCGATGTTTTCGCGCACCTTGTCCATCGTGTCGGGCCACATCAGATAGACATCGCAAGCCTGGGCAGCGCATTCGCGCGCCTCGTTGCTCAGGCCGCCGAAATAGAACGGCGGGCATTTGCCCGAAATCGTGCTGATCCGCGCAGGGTCGAGTTCGAGCTGATAGAATTCGCCCTGATGCGACAGATGCTCGCCATCGAGCAGCGTGCGCACAATTTTCATCACCTCGGTTGCCCGGCGGTATCGCGGGCCGCTTTCGAGCTTCTGGCCGGGCATGTCGGAAGAAATGATGTTGACGTTGAGACGCCCGGCGGTGCCCGCTGCATTGGGGCCCAGAATGCGATCGAGCGTGGCAATCCTGCGCGCCAGTTGCGGCGGCCAGTCCTCGCCGATGCGGGTGGCCCACAGCAGCTTCATCCGCTTTATCTGCGTTGCCACGGCGGCGGCAAACACGGTTGTGTCCAACCCCAGCTCATAGCCGGAAGGCAGCAGGATATTGTCAAAACCGCCTTCTTCGGCGCGCATCACGATGCTGCGGCAATGTTCCCAGCTCGATTTGAGATAAGGATCGGGAACGCCGAGGAATTCGTAATCATCGTCACACAATGCTGAAAACCAGGCGATTTCGCATTGCTGCCCTTGGGTTTGTGTGTCGCTCATCAGGGAATCCTCTCTCCTCTTGCGGCAACCAGCACCGCATACCAATCCTGCCGGTTCCAGCGCATGTTCAGCGCCTGCATCCCTTCGCTTATGCGGGCCGGATTCTGCGATCCGATGATCGGCACAATCCCGGCGGGATGCGCCATCAGCCAGCCATAGGCGGCAATTGCGCGGCTTACGTTTTGCGCTTCGGCCACCTTGTCGAGCGCGGCGGCAATGTCTGTCTCGCGCCCGGTCTTTGGAGACAGCAGGCTGCCGCCGCCAAGCGGTGACCAGGCCAGCGGCACCAGCCCCATCCGCATTGCCTGATCCAGCTCGCCATTTTCGATGCAGGTGATGCGAAGCGGGCTTATCTCGGGCTGCGTCGTCACCAGCCGGTGGCCGAGGAAATGATCCAGCGCGTCAATCTGGGCGATGGTGAAATTGGATACGCCGATGGTGCGGATTTTGCCTGCGCTTACCGCATCGTCGAGCGCCCTTGCCACTTCCTGCGGGTGCGCCAGGATGTCGGGCCGGTGTATCTGATAAAGATCGATGACATCGGTGTTGAGTCGCTTGAGCGATGCCTCGATCGCCTGCGACAGATATTCGTGCGACTGGTCATAGGGCAATGGCGGGCGGATGCCCCCTTTGCTCGCCAGCACCATCTTTTGCCGCAAACCCGGTTCCGCTGTCAGCACCTTGCCCAGCAGTGCCTCCGCCTCGCCGAACCCGGCTTTTCCGTCGAAACCGTAGATATCGGCGGTATCGAGCAGCGTGATGCCCGCATCGAGCGCGGCATGCACCAGCCGCGCCGCCTCGGCCACGCCGCGATCATCCTCGGCAAATCGCCACATGCCCCAGGCGATGGGGGAAATGGCGATCCCGCTTTGGCCCAATCGGCGCGTTGCAGGTAACGACAGGAGTGCGCTCATATATCTATCCTCGCAGGCGGCGCGACCGAAGCACGCTCGACCAGATGATGCGGCAGGCGGCGGTGCGTGATCTCACCCCCAGTGACGAGAATTTCCACGGCAGTGCGGGCAAGCTCTGCCATCGGCTGGTGAATTGTTGTGAGCGGCGGCCAGACGGTTCTCGCAAGCGTCGTATCGTCAAAGCCGACCACCGAAAGCTGGGCGGGCACATCGATGTCGCGGTCATGCGCTACCGCCAGAACCCCGGCAGCCATGTCATCGTTCGCAGCGAAAATCGCCGTCGGCGGGCGTTTCATGTCGAGCAGCTGGCGGGCAACATTTACGCCGCTGTCGAAATCAAATTTGCCATTGCCCACCAGTTCGGGTTCGAAGGCAATTCCGGCCCGGTCAAGCGCGCGGCGATAGCCGAACAGGCGTTCCTCGCTGGCCATGTGGTTCTGGTGACCCTTGATGAAGCCGATTCGCCGGTGTCCGCAATTGACCAGATGCGTGGTCATATCGTCCGCGGCCTGCGCATCATCCATGAACACCGAACTTGTCAGCGCGTGGTTGGTCCCCGGCGATATCCGCACGAACGGAATGTCGAGCGTATCGAGCATCCGCAGGACCGGCGCGCAATCGGTTACCGGCGACGACAGGATCAAACCGTCGACATGCGTTTCCGAAATAAGCCCGCGCACCTGCTCTCCCACATCGGGATCGTCCACATCAACCGGCTGGGCAAGCAGGCGGATGCCCTTTTCGTGGCAATATTCCCAGCATCCCTTCTGGATCTGGAACATGTAATACGGACTGTGATTGTCATAGATCAGCGCGACCTGATTGGATTTCGCGCCCGACAGAATCCGCGCCGCGATGCTCGGGCGAAAATCGAGATCTTTCATCGCCGATTCCACCCGTCCGCGCATTTCCTTGCTGACGTAGGGGTGACCGTTCAACACCCGGCTTACAGTTTTGACTGCCACGCCGGCCCTGGCTGCCACATCCTTGATATTGGCCCGCTCACTCATGCGACGAGCACCTCCTTCAGTCCTTCGAACAATGCGGCATGTGCGCTGCCGGGAAGGTAAAATACAGGCGGCTCACCAATCGGTGCCGCAATTTCATGCAAACCGGGCAGAAAATCCCGGCCAGACCAGACGTGCCGCCATGCACGATTACCGGGCAGATTGACCCGGCGCGAAACCATGCCTTCTTCAATCACCGGCGCCACCAGCAGTTCGGAGCCGTAGAGATATTGGTCCTGTATCGCAAACAGGCCGGCTTCCTGCGGATAATGAAGAAACAGCGGGCGTTGCAGTGGTAGCCCAGCTGCCGATGCCTCGCACGACAATGCCCTGACATAAGGCGCAAGATGGGCGTGAACCCGGCTCCACCGCGCAAAGCAGGCAAGCAGTTCGGGCGTGCTGTCATATTGCAGATTGTCATCGGGCCGGTTGCCTTCGTGGCTGCGCATAACCGGCGCAAAGGCGGCAAGTTCGCACCAGCGCTGCATCAGTTCGGCGGTGCGGATATTGCCAAGCACCGAAGTATACCCGCCGCAATCCGAATGGCTGTAGGCATTGCCGACCAGGCCTGCCGAAAGCGCGGCCGTGATCACCGTGCCGATCCCGTCGTGGCGGGAAAAATCGACCGATTGATCGCCTGCCCACAGCAATGGGCAATGCGCCTGCGCCCCGGAAAACCCCGCCCGCATGAAGAACAGCGCATCGCCTGTCTTGTTGCGCGAAGCAATCGCCTGTGCACTGACCTCAGCCCAAAGCACCGGCCATTTGTTGTGTGCCTCCATCGGATCGGACCCGTCGGCCAGCCGGACGTCGGTTGGAAGATACTCGCCAAAATCGGCCATCCATCCGGAAATTCCGATATCGAGCATTTCGCGCCCCAAAATCCGCTCGGCAAACCATTCGCGCGTTTGGGCGCGCGTAAAATCGAGGACGCCGCAGTCGAATTCGCCAAAATCGACCAGATAGATATCGTCGGAATCGGGCCTGAGGCAGAAATGCCCCCCTTCCAGCGCCTCGCGGTAGAGCGTCGCGTCATTGCTGAGATAGGGGTTGGCATAGGCGAGAAAGCGGATCCCGCGGCTGGCGAGTTCGGCAATGCGCTGCGGCAGATCAGGATAGCGGCGGCTGTCGGCCTGCCAGTTCCAGAACAGGCGGCGGCCAAAGCTGGTTTCGCGGATGCCCGCCCAATCCTCGCACCACAAGCCGGAGATGGCCGCGCCGGCAGCGATGAAGCGTTCGAGCCGCTCAAAGCTCTGCAATCCGTCTTTCAAACCGACAATCGCACCAGAGATCGCCCATTCAGGCAATTCGGGCGGGCGGCCGAAGCGGGCGGACAATTGCGCCACCAGCCCCGCGGGTTCTTCGGCAGTGAAAAATTCGAAGCGCGCGCTTGCGGCCCACACTTCCACCCGGTGCCGCGTGGGATCGGTAAAATCGAGCGCGCTGAAGCAGCTTTCGTCAAGATGCACCGCCAGCCAGCGCGAGGTGAGGAAGGTGGGTTGCGGATAATTGGTGTTCCAGTAATCGCCGCCAGCCATCCCTTGCGCATCCATCTGCCGGGTGATCTTGCTCGCCTTGTCACGGCCAACGCCGGGTTCGCTGGCCCACATCGGGAAGCGCCGTCCGTTGAGCGCGAAATAGCTCATCTGCTCGCCGCCGCCCCAGACGGTTTCATCCGCTTCTGCGTGAAAACCCAGCCACAACCGGTCCACTGCTGGATCCTCAGTGGTCAAGGTGAGGAAATCGTCACCAATCTCGATTCGGGCAGCGCGAATGCCCTCGTTAAGAAATTCAACGCCTCCCTCGCATTCCCTCCAATCGCGCGGTGCCACGTGACCCGAAGGAGCGTCATCGATTCGGAAATTGCCGCGGAACATCTCAACTCTGGCAGCGCCGCGGGCTATGACTACCGCAGGACAGGACTTGGAGTGGCGCAGCAGGATTCTGCCCCCAAACAGGAGTTCGAAGCCGTCAGAATCCTCTAAAATCCGCAATTTCACGCGGAAATCCCTCTGTTAGCGCCGCTTTGTAGCGCGAAAGCCACATGCAAGTCGTATCAATGTGACACCGCTTGACATATAATTCTCGCGGGCGCAAATCAAGCACCAATCATGGAAAGAAGGGGATGTGCCAAGGCGCAATCCTCGTCTGCCAGACCAAAGGGAAGAGGAGGAAAAGATGAGGTACAAGTCCACCACGCGCGCGATGGCCGTATCGGCGAGCGCATTGGCCATCTTGGCTGCAATTCCGGCACTGGCGCAAAGCGCTGCCGAAGGCGAAGAGGAAAGCGGCATCACCACGATCGTCGTGACCGCACAAAAAGTGGCGGAAGACGTGCAGGATGTGCCGATTGCCATCACCGCCATCACCGCCGACCGGCTCGAACAGACCGGCACCACCAGCCTGGAGGGGTTGACGCAGCTCGTTCCCTCGGTGACTTTCCGCAAGGGCACGACCAGCGCCAACAGTGCGATAATCATGCGCGGCGTGGGCACCATCACCTTTTCCGTCGCCGCCGAACCGAGCGTTTCGACCGTCGTCGATGGCATCGTTCTCAGTCGTTCGGGCCAGGCATTCATGGATCTGGTTGACGCAGAACGTCTCGAAGTGCTGAGCGGCCCTCAGGGGACATTGTTCGGCAAGAATGCTTCGGCGGGCCTGGTCAGCATCGTCTCCAAAGGTGGCACCGACACGCTTGAAGTGACGGGCCGTGCGGAATTGTTCGAAGGCGAGGAATATCGCCTGCGCGGTTCGGTATCGGGTCCGATTTCAACCGATCTGTCGGGCCGCATCACCGGCTTCTACGGCAGCTATGACGGCAATATCACCAACGTCTTCGGCGGCGAAGAAAACGATGTGAACGGTTACGAGCATTACGGCGCGCGCGGGCTGATCGATTACGACAACGGATCGACAAGGCTGCGCTTCATCGCCGATGTTTTCCGTGCCGACGATGATTGCTGCGCCGATGTCACCACGGTCAGCCGCGGCGGTGTGCTCGATGCCGAACTTGGCCTGCCCGGCGGCGTGGATCAGGGGCTGGAGCAGCGCTATGTCAATCACAACCTTGTCACCCAGACGAGAGACCGCCAGTGGAGCCTGACCGCTTCGGGCGATTTCGATGTCCTCAACGATCACACGCTGAGCGTCGTCACCGGCTATCGAAACTGGCGCAATACCGAGGTGCGCGAAGGCGATTTCCTGCCGCGCGCGCTGGTGGGCACCGCCGAATTGCACGATCTTGGCGTGGTCAAGACCGAGCAATATTCGCTGGAGGCAAGGCTTGCCTCTGATCAGAGCAATCCGTTCTTCTATCAGGTAGGTGCCTTCTATTGGCGATCGGACAATCAGCAGCAGTTTACGCGGGAAGATATCACCTGCGCCACGTCCACCCTGCCGGTCGATCCGATTACCGGCGGCCAGCCCTGCAATCTGTCAGATACGGTCAACACGCTGTTCCCCACCGCCACTTCGGACAGCGACGTCAATTCGACCAATTACGCCCTGTTCGGACAGGCGACCTACCGTTTCAACGACATGTTCGCGGTTACCGGCGGCCTGCGCTATACTTGGGACGATCTTGAATTCACCCACGTCCGCGCACCCGGCGTCAATGCCACCGACGGAACCCCGGCAACCGGTCCGGGCGTTTCCGGAAATCCGGCGGGCGGCCTGATATCGGCTGGCGGCAATGGGACCAATACGTCTGCGGGGGACAGTACCAACGGCAATCTTTCGGGCCGGGCTGTGCTGCAATTCACCCCCACCGATGATGTGATGCTGTATGGTTCCTACACAAGGGGATACAAAGGCCCTGCATTCAACGTCTTCTTCAATCATACCGCGCCCAACAATGCGGTTCCGATCGATGCGGAAACATCCGACGCATTCGAAATCGGCCTCAAATCGCAGTTCGCCGACAATCGCATTCAGTTGAACGTTGCGGCCTTCAACGTGGAATATGACGGGTTTCAGGCCAACAATTTCATCCTGCTCAATGGCACGATCATCACCAATCTGACCAATGCCGGAACCGTGCAAAGCGAAGGATTTGAAGTCGATGTATTGGCCGTGCCGGTTGACGGACTTACCCTGCGTGCAAGTGGTGCCTATGCCGATGCTACGGTCAAGGAATTCAATCCCAACCCGGTGACCAACGCACCCGATGCGCGCAACGGCACAAGGCTGCCGCTGGCACCGGAATTCACTTATACGCTCGGTGCCAACTACGAAACCGACCTCGGCCCGCTGAGGGTTTATGCCGATACCGACTTCCGCCACGTCAGTTCGCAGTTTTCCGACCTGGGGGAGGGCGGACCGATCGATTCCTATGGCTTATGGAATGCCTCCATTGGTGTATCCGATCCCGATGATCGCTATCGCCTGAACTTCCATGTGCGCAATATTACCGATGAAAGCTTTGCCTTGCTGAATGTCGGCAATGGCCAGCGTCTGCAGATCCCGCGTGACGCAGACCGTTATGTCGGCGTGAGTTTACGCGTTGGCTTCGGCGGTTAGTGATCGAGACTGAAACGTGGATGGGCTGCCCCCGGAAGTGGGCGGCCCTCTTCGTCCGACATTTTTGTCTGACACGGGCCTTCTGGCGTCAAAAAGAGGATGAAACATGGGCCTTCTGACACCCCGGCGCCGTTGGTCGCTGTTTATCATCTTGTGCGTTGCCGGGATCTTCAACGCGATGGATCGGCCCATCATCGCGATTCTCAAGCCCGACATGATGGCCGATTTCGGCTGGAGCGACAGCGATTTCGGTGATCTTGCCGCAGTAACGCAATTTGCGGCCGCTTTCGCATTTCTGTTCACAGGCTGGTTGGTTGACAGGCTTGGCGTCAATCGATCGATGCAGATCGGCGTGTCCGCGTGGAGCATGGCTGCGATCGCGCACGGCTGGGCTATCACCACCTGGCAAGTTGTTACGGCCCGGGTTGGCCTTGGGATGACCGAAGCAGTTCAGACCCCGCTTACGATCAAGGCGGTTGCAGCCCTGTTTGAACCAAATCGCCGTTCGCTCGCATTTGGGGTTGCGACGCTTCTGGCAGGGGGCGGCACCATCGCCATGCCTTTCGTCATACCCGCGCTGGCTGTTGCCTTGGGCTGGCGCGGTGCGCTGGTGGTCGGCGGCATTGGCGGTTTCGTGTCGCTGGGAATATGGATATGGTTGGCGCGCGGCATAGATTTTTCCGCCCGCTCATCTCACGAAACGGACCAATCCGCCGCTGATGACCGAGACGAATCCGGGACCGGCTATGGCCCGATTCTTGGCAACCGCAAGACATGGGCAATCGTCATTGCCAAAGCCCTGTCCGATATGACCTGGTGGTTCATAAACTTCTGGCTGGCAGATTTTTACCGCAAGGAATTTGGCCTCTCGACTCTGGAACTTGCGATACCGCTGGCCATCGCCTTCGCCGGATCGGGCCTTGGCGCAATGCTGGCCGGATGGGGTTCGACCCGATTGCTCGAGCACGGCTGGTCGGTAAACCGGGTGCGCAAATCCGTCATGCTCGTTTCAGCGCTCGTTGTCCTTCCGTTACCGCTCGTTCTCGAATTGAATTCCTTCTGGCCGGTAGCCGTGATGATGGGCATCGTGATGGCGGGCCATCAGGGTTTCTCCCTGTCGATATTCTCCGTCATCACCGATATCGTGCCCACGGCCAAGGTTGGCCGCGTCACCGCCTTCGGTGCCTTCATGGGCAATATGGGCGGGGTGCTGATCAGCCTGGTGACGGGCCGGGTGCTAGACGCCGGGTGGGGTTACGCGCCGCTGTTCCTTTTTGCCGCGTCGTCATACCTGCTGGCGCTGGCATGGTTCCAATGGCTGTTGCCGGAAATCCGCCGCGATGCCGGGGCACTGGGGACGGCGGGCTAGGTGTGGCGGACCCGCCCAAAGTCCTTATCGACCATCAGGGCGACCTTTTCGGCGAGCTTTATCTTGCCGAAAATGGCGACGCTGGAGTTCGCCGCCCCGCCGGATCGCTGTTGCCGGGCCTTGTGGTAACCTTTGCCGCATCCGGTGCCGCCGCATGGCTATCGGAGCATTACGGTTTCCCGATCATTCTCATGGGACTGCTGGTTGGACTGTCGCTCAATTTCGTCTCGCGCGATGTTGCCGTCCATCGCGGCCTGGATTTTGCCGGGCAAACCTTCCTGCGCTTCGGCATCGTTGCGCTGGGATTGCAGGTGACGCTGGATCAGGCGCGCGAACTGGGCTTTCAGTCGCTCCTGGCGCTGATTGCCATCATGGCCGTTACCTTCGCTTCGGGAATTGCCGCAGCACGCCTGGCAGGCCAGTCGCGCTATGCCGGGATACTGGCAGGCGGAGCGACTGCCATTTGCGGGGCAAGCGCAGCCTTGGCGCTTTATGGCGTCATCGGACAAAAGCGACTGCCACAGGCGCAGTTTGCACTGACGCTGGTGGGTGTGAGCCTGGCCAGTGCGCTGGCGATGTCGCTCTATCCGGTCATTGCCGCCGAAATCGGCCTCGACGAGCAGCAGGCCGGCTTTCTGATCGGTGCATCGGTGCATGATGTCGCGCAGGCGATTGGCGGCGGATACGCGCATTCCGATCTTGCCGGAGGGCAGGCCACCATCGTCAAATTGTCGCGCGTCGCCCTGCTCGCCCCGGTCGTGATGCTGGTATCGCTATGGCTGGGCGCAGCTGATGATGCGCGGGCAAGGCTGTCGTTGAAAAACCTGCGACTTCCATGGTTCATCACCGCCTTTGCAATTCTGGTAATCGTGAACAGCAGCTTTGCCCTGCCCGAACGGGTTGGCGATATTTCGCTCGCCGGTTCGAAGGGCCTGCTGCTGCTCGCGGTGACGGCCACCGCCATGCGATCGCGGTTTGATCTGATCAGAGCGCTGGGCTGGAAGGCGGGAATGCCAATTCTGGCCGCATCGCTCACCAGCTTCTTGGCGTCGCTGGCATTTGTGCTGCTGATCGGAGTTTGAGTGGCGAGGGGGGGGGGGGCAGGGGTGCTGCCCGGCGGATTATTCAAGGCTCCGTCACGGATGTTGAATCACAATCTGCACTCAATGAGAAGCCGCAATCTCAACAGCCCCCTGGGCCAGCACTTCCGCGCGTTCGCTTGCGATATGGGCGCGGACGGGTGCGAGTATTTGGCGCAGTTCCGGGTCGTCTTCCAGCCAGCCGAACAGGCGGTCGGGGATTAGCGGCACAAGGTCTGCCGTGTCGGTATGGGTATAGTTATACGGCCAGCCGATCGCGACCAGCTCGCGAAGCGCGGAAAGCGTGCGATCGCGCTGTCTTCGGGCTGCCGCCAGCCGGGCTTCCGTAACCAAACGGGAAAGGATTGGCCCCCGGTCCCGTTCCCACCCAGCCAGCGCCCGTTCGCCCGCTTCGAACAACGCTTCGGACTCTTCATCGCGGCCCATATTGCGCATGGCGGAGGCCACGTTCGCCGCCACCCACGGCACAATCATATTTTCCAACTCGCTCTCGTCGCGGGCCCATTCGACAAACTTGTCGAGCGAACCGAAGCGTTCCTCATACAACGCCACCAGTTCCTCGTCCCGGCCCTGGTTGTATAGCGCGCGCAACTGCCCCGTGGCGATACCGGTGTCCCACAATCCGTGCGGTTCTACGCCGATCGCGGTCAACTGCGCCATGTTCGCCGGTTCGCCATCACCTATCTGAGATTCAAGTACTTCGAGGTCATTACGTGGCCCGTAAGCACGGGGCAGGTCCAACAGGGATCGAGTCATTTCCACCTCCGCCCGAACGCCATAACGCTGCTGTTCGGCGGTCAGCATCACGTCAGCATTTTCTGCCAGCCGCAGGAATTTGGAAAGATCGCCCTCGATCCGCGCCAGTCGCGCCTCTGCCAGCATGCGTTGGCCATCCGAGACAGAGGCGGCAATGATATCGCGCTCCATCGCCGCCGCAGCTTCCCGGAAATTGATTTCCAGCGAAATGTCGGACATGCGCCACGCCGGTGGCCACAGCGGATCGATGGCCACCACGCGTTGCGCTGATTCGAGAATTTCTTCAGCCGGAACGAGCGAACTGGCCTGCGAAATGGCGAGCCAGTACCACGCCTCGCCATCGCCCGGATCGAGTTCGGTCGCACGCTTCAACATCGCGATCCTGGCGCTGGATGTCTTCTGCAACATACCAGCCACCTTCAATGCGTCGACCGATTGCGAATCCATTTCCAGCGCCCGCTCGGCCAGCTCAAGCGCCGTTTCCCAATTGGCCTGCATTTGCTGGTAATTGCTGACCGGGCCAAGATAGAGCGACTTGGCCAGCCCGGCGATCCCGTCGGCGAAGTTCGGATTGCGCCGGACGACCTGTTCGAGGATTTGTCGGGCTGCCATGCGCTGTTCCGTTCCGCGCGATCGCATCAGCCCCTGGGCAGTGAAGTAGAGGCTGTAATCCTCAGGCGAAACTCTGCTATTCAGCGGGCGCTCGGAAACCGGGCGGTTGAGCGCCACCATGATTGCGTTTGATGCGCGTTGCGGCAAATTCAGCGCGCTGTCGGGCGCGGTGCGGATAACCTCTTCCCAGACCAGGTTTCCGGTTTCGCTTTCAATCAGCCGGGCGTGCAAAATCACCGCATCGATCGTCGAAGTCAGGCTGCATTCGAGCACATAATCGGCATCGAGCCGGCGTCCGATCTCGTCCACATTACGGCCAGCCTCCAGCATTTGTCCGGCGCTTTCGCTGCTCGACACTTCGATGCCCGTCTGGCGGCTCAATATGTTGCGCAATTCGCCGCCCAGACCCTGGGCATAGAATTGATCGGTGCCTTCCCCCGTCGCCAGCGGCAACATCGCGATCCGGATTTCGGACAGCGGCGAAGTCTGCCCGCGCCCCCAAAGCGCCACAACCAGCATGACAAGCAGCAGCAAAGCCAGCGCGGCCAACGTGCGCGCGCGGTTCGGCCAGAAGCGGCCGCCGCCTGGCGATGCTTCGGTTGCTGGAGCAGGGTCGCATTCGGTTGTTACCGGTGCTGCCTCGGCGCCGTCCACCAGCAAGCGATAGCCGACCATCGGCAGCGTCTCGACCGACACTGCTTCACCGCCGACATCGCGCAATGCCGCCCGCAACAGGCTCACCACGCGGTTGATCGAGGCATCGCCGACGATCCGTTCGTCCCAGACGCATTCGATCAGGTCATCGCGCGATAACACCCGGCCCGGTTCGCGCGCCAGCGCGACCAGCATCTGCATCATTTTGGGTTCGAGATGCACGCATTGTCCGCCAGCGGAAATCTCGCGCTTGAACGGCACCACCTCAATCGGGCCGAGGGTGAAGGGTTCGACATAGGCAAGATCGATGCGTTGCGACACCGCGCCAGAGTGGCGGTCGATCACGTTCATCGGTTTGTCGACAAGTCTGTCATGCCGCCCCCGCACCACTCTGGGTCCGATGCGTCCCGACCCGGTGCCGCCTTCCATCGAAATATTTTGCAGGGAATCGCGCTCTGGGCTGCGGGATAATGCGCCCGACTCCGCGCAAGGTCAACGCTGTTCAGGCCATTGCCGATTGCGTCGCCAAGCCGCAACGGTGATCCCCGCTCTCCCAAGATTCCCCCCCATTTCATGCCGATAAGACAGAACCGGACTATTCGCCTTTCGGCCTGGCCATGCAAGTCACGAATTTTCGGCGCGTAATAAAATGTCCTCAAAGCGGTGCAGAGCCTACGCAAAATTGCGCAATTAGCATTCCATCATCACAAAATCATGCAAATCATCAGTGCTCCTTGGTCGCGTCATCACATTGTTCCGGGCCATAAACGGGCATCCGCAACCGGAGAAATCCGATCCGGGCGAAACCCATGGGGAGACTAACGATGACAATCAGGACCAGCATGTTTGCCGCCGCCGCTTTGGCCGCCGCTTTCGCCTTCACTCCCGCCGTGCAAGCGCAGGATGCGAACAATTCCATGAATGTGAGCAGCAATTTCCTGCTTGTGAGCTTTGCCGACCTGAACCTAAATTCCGAACGCGGTGTCGAAATCCTCGATCGGCGCATTCGCCACGCGGTCGAGCAGGTTTGCGGCGGCCAGCCGCAGAGCAATCTGATGTTCGGCGGCCCCATGCGCCAGTGCCAGCGCGAATCGCTCGCTCTCTGCCGCCCCGAGCGCGATCGGGTGATTGCCGCAGTACGCAACGGCGACACCACCCGCATGGCCACCACGATCACCATCCGCCGCGAAGGCTGATGCAGAACCATCTCGGGCCCACTGGTAAGGGGGATCCGTAACTAAAGGGCTCGGGGAGTAATCCCCGGGCCCCTTTTTTGGTTGGTTGCGTCATGCCGGCAGGCCGCGTCCGATCTCGCTTGCTGGTCTGCGCGAGCGGCGGGGCCGGCGGCAAAACGCGCAAAATCGTGCCGATAGCGCTTGCCCGGCTCGATTCAGGCAGCGGATCAGTCGACGAAGCGAACTGACAATCCGTTCAGCGCCTTGGCAGCTTGGCCTGCTATCGCTACAGGCGTGGTTTCACCGGCAACCACACTCAACCGAGCGCGTTGCTGCAATGATCGCAACAACCAACAAGAGGTCGCCCCCCATGAAATCGCGCCTGCTCGCCACCACCATGATCGCCGCACTGGCCAGTGCATGCACCACCACGCAGGAGACCGATGTGGCTTCGCTACCTCAACCAGCTGCCTACAATCCGCAAATCCCGCAGGCCACCAGCGTGTTTGCGGAGCTTTCGCCGCTCTACATGCATGCGCCGCAATTCGATCAGATCACCGACGATCAGTGGCAGGGGATCGTGGAAGAAGCGATCGCCATCCAGCTGGCGGAAACCGCGGCGATTGCGGATAATCCCAACCCGCCCACCTTTGCCAATACGCTGGTGGAGATGGAAAAATCGGGCCAGGTGTTCGCGCGGGCCTATGGCGCCTTCAGCCAGGTGGTTTCGGCCAATATCAACGATACCATCGCCGCCACCGATGAAGCGCTGGCCCCGCAGATCGCGGCGATGACCGACAGCATCTATCTGAACCCGGCGCTGTTCGCGCGGGTGAAGGCGATTTACGATAATCGCGCAAGCATGGCGATGACGGCGGAAGACGCCATGCTGCTGGAGACGACCTTCGACGAGTTCGTCCACCGGGGCGCCCAGCTTCCTGCCGCATCGCAAACCGAACTGCGCGGCATCAACGAGCGGCTGTCCTCGCTTTCTGCGCAGATCTCGCAGCTGATCACACAGGGGCAGAACGCCGCATCGATAGTGGTGGACACGCGCGAGGAGCTGGCGGGCCTTTCCGACGGGCAGATCGCCGCCGCCGCCGCGCTGGCCGCCGAACGCGGGCATGAAGGCAAGTTCATGCTCACGGTCAGCAACACCACCGGCGTGCCGCAGCTGGCGCAATTGCACAATCGCGATGTGCGCGAGCGGCTCTACCGCGCCAGCGTGGACCGCAACCAGAGCGGCGAGACATCGACCCTGCCGCTGGTTCGCGAAGTGATCGCGCTGCGCAATCGCCGGGCGCAATTGTTCGGCGAGGCCAGCCACGCCAACTGGCAGATGTATGATCGCATGGTTTCCGATCCCGCCAAGGCGATCGGCTTCATGGCCGATATGGTCCCCGCGCTGCGCGCCACGCAGGATCGCGAGGCGGCGGTGTTGCAGGCCCGTGCGGCGCAGGACGGGCACAGCTTTACCCTCGCCGCCTGGGACTGGCCCTATTATGCCGAGATCGTGCGGCAGGAACGCTATTCGCTCGATAACGAAGAAATAAAGCAGTATTTCGTGGTCGATCGGGTGCTGGAAGACGGCGTGTTCTACATGGCCGGACAGCTTTACGGCCTGACCTTCGAGAAGTGCAACGACATCCCCACCTATCACCCCGGTGTGAGCGTCTATACCGTGTTCCACGACGGCGCGCCGATTGCGCTTTTCTATTTCGATCCGATGCAGCGCGAGAGCAAGCGCGGCGGCGCATGGATGAGCAATTTCATCGAGCAGAGCCATTTGCTCGGCCTGCGTCCGGTGGTCACCAACACCCAGAACGTGGCCCCGCCCGCGCCCGGCGAGCCGGTGCTGGCGACGTGGGACGATGTGGAAACGATGTTCCACGAGTTTGGCCACGCGCTGCACGGCATTTTCGCCGATCAGCAATATCCCTCGCTTTCGGGCACCAATACCGCGCGCGACTGGGTGGAATTTCCCAGCCAGTTCCACGAAAACTTCGCCGCCCTGCCCGAAGTGCTGCAACGCTATGCCCGCCATCACGAAACCGGCGAAGTCATTCCGGCCGAACTGGTGGAGGCGATCAACCGCGCCAGCCGGTTCAATCAGGGCCACGGATTCGGCGAAGTGATTGCCGCCAGCCTGCTCGACATGGAATGGCATTCGCTCGATCCCAGCGAGCCCGCGCCCGATGATGTGATGGCATTCGAGGAGGCCGCACTGGAACGGATCGGCCTCAGATCCGATCTGGTGCCGCCGCGCTATCGCACGCCCTATTTCCGGCACATCTTCGAACACGGCTATGATGCGGGCTATTACGCCTATACCTGGACCGAAATGCTCCACCACGATGCCTATAGTTACGTGGAGGAAAACGGCGGGATGACGCGCGAAATGGGCGATCACATCGTGGCGGGTTTCCTCGGTCAGGGCCATTCGAAGACCTACGAACAGATGTTCCGCGATTTCACCGGCCGTGATCCACGCGTGGAACCGCTGCTGCGCGCACGCGGGTTGCTGGCCGACGGCGAGTGAAGGCAGGCCGGGCACTGGTATGAGACTTGGCGGAAGGCCGGCGCGCATTTGCCAGCCTTCCGCCGATCACGCACCGCCAGCGCCACGGCGCCGTTCCCGCGCCTGGGGCGGTTATGGCAGCTCTCTACCGGCCCCTCTTCAGAACCTGACCAGTCCTTCAAGCCCCCAGACCGCAGGCTCATTCACAAAGCCGCTTAGATTGTTGAAATCAATCGCGCCATCGATGCTATTTTCGTCGAAGATGTTGCGGCCAAAGGCTGCCAGCTCCCACGCCCCGCTTCCGTGGACATAGCCGATCCGCGCGCCGACTTCCGATTTGGCATCGCTTTTGAATTCTACCGATTCATAAAGGAAAAAATTGATTTTGCTGCGGAAAGCCCAATCGGCGAAGAGATAGACCTCGCCCGACGGAATCGGGATGCCATAACGGGCAGCGGCGTTGGCGATGTGTTCGGGCGCGTTGGGCAGCGAATTGCCATCGATCAAAGCGTTGCCGGTTAGCGGATTGACGGGATCGAGCACGGTGCAGCCGGCAGCGCAGACGGCTACCTCCAGATCGGGATCGTTGATTTCCGTCTTGTTCCAGCTGTAGCCGAAGGTCAGCTCAAAATTTGGTGTGATGTCAAGACGCCCGTCGATTTCCACGCCATAGCCTTCGACTTCGTCGGCATTGAGAAGCTGATTGAAGTTTCCCGCACCCCCAACCGCCGTCAATTGCTGGTTGTCGGTCTGATACCGATAAATGGCTCCGTTGAGAAAGCCGAGGCCGCGCGGAAGATCGACCTTGGCACCCGCTTCGATCGAATCGATGGTTTCGGTCTCGGCCACCGTTACCGCATCGCCAAAAACAATCCGTCCCTGGGCATTGGGCGCACGAAAGCCGCGTGCATAGCGGGCATAGACCGACACGCTTTCGGTCAGCGCGTAACGGACCGCGAAATCGCCTGTAAGCTCGGTGTCTTCCAACTCGCGGGTTACCGGGCCAAGTGGTGGCGCGCCGAACGGGCCGATCAGGCGCTCGGCCACAAAGTCCCGCTCCTCGTAACTGAGGCGCAGGCCACCGGTCAGGGTCAGGCGACCGGTTAGCGCCAATTCGGCCGATCCGAACAGGGCATAGGCATCAACCGTCTGATCCTGAACCGCCAGCCCGTTCACAACGCCACCTGCCAAAGTGTCGAAGCTGAGATTCTCAATTTCGAGATCTTCGTGGAAATAGAAACCGCCGATGGTCAGATCGAGAGTCTGCGTCACGGGAAACGCAAAGCGGATTTCCTGGGTGAACTGGCCATGATCGGTTATATTGTCGGCGCTCTCTGCGGAGAAAGGGATATTCCCAGGGCCTGATGGCGGTGCAAAAGAGGCTCCGAACCCGCCATCGACATCGCCGCGCGCATCGACGCTTACGGTTTCATAGGCGGTGATGGATGTCAGCTCGCCCGCGCCCAGCCTGGCATCTACCCGCAGGCTTGCGCCATATTGTTCCGAATTGAGGATTTGCGTCGCATCCTGCGCTGTGCGGAAGCGATCGAAGTCCTCAACCAGTTCGTTCGTGCCGGGTTCGATGATGTTGGCCCTGAATACCCGGCTGCCTCCGCTCAGATCGGCACCATGTGCATTCAGCAATATGCTCAGATCCTCGGATGGCTCGAACAGAAGCTGCGCGCGACCGGCAAAGTTCTCGAATTCCTCGAACCCATCTTCCCCGCCATCGAACGTATTTTCGACAAAGTCGTCACGTCGCTGGGCCAGGAAGGAAAACCGCCCGGCAACGGTTTCGCCCAGCGGGCCGCTGATCGCACCCTCGGCATCAAGGGTATCGAACCGGCCGAACGATGCCCGGACGTAGCCTTCGGGTTCGAAGGTCGGGCGCGCTGTTTCGAATTTCACGACACCTGCCGGTGTATTGCGCCCAAAAAGCGTTCCCTGCGGACCGCGCAATACCTCCACGCGGGCAATATCGAAAAGCGGAACACCCTTTAATATCGGGTTTTCCAGCACCACTTCGTCCCGCACTACCGAAACCGGCTGGTTGGCGTTGAGGTCGAAATCCGTATTGCCGAGGCCACGAATATAGAAGCGCGGAAAGATTCTGCCGGAGGAGGATTCGACATAAAGGCTGGGGGATCGACCGGAAAGCGCAACCACATCGGCCGCCCCTGCGCTGATGTTGTCAAACTCGTCGCCCGCGATTACGTCGAGCGACAGCGGAACTTCGGCAATCGTCTGCTCGCGCTTCTGCGCGGTGACAAGGATACTCGTGCCAATTTCGCTGGGTTGGCCGCCATCGTTGGTCCGGCTTTGAGCGTGGGCCTGGTCAAAAGGGCAAAGCAGCGCTGCGGCAGCAACGCCGCAATACAAGTAATTGATGGTGAGTCCTCCAGAACGAATTTACAGCGGGCGTTTCGGCGCATTCGAGAACTAGGTTACATATGACAAGCGCAAAAGCGCTTTGCTCCTTCCTCAGCAAGGCTTGGTGGCTGGCGGGCCTCCCACGCGCATTGCCCGCCGCTCTCCTGCTGTTGCTGGCGGCGTGCGCCGATGCCCCGGCCGAACCGCCCCTTGCGGATGAGGCAAGCTGGGGCGAGGTAACCGCAAGCGCCCAGGGGCAAACCGTTTACTGGTATGCTTGGGGCGGCGATCCGCGCATCAACGCCTACATCGATTGGGCAGCGGGTGAGATTGATGCGCGATACGGCGTGGAACTGCGCCATGTGAAGGTGCAGGACACCGCCGAGGCGGTCAGCCGTCTGGTTGCAGAGGATGCGGCGGGCCGCGCGCAAGGTGGTTCGATCGATCTGCTCTGGATCAATGGCGAAAACTTCGCGGCGCTAAAATCTGCCGGACTTCTTTACGGTCCGTTTCTCGAGCGGCTTCCATCTGCTGCGGCGCTGGACCTCGCTGGAGATCCGGGACTTACAACCGATTTCGCTATCGATACCGAAGGCTATGAAGCGCCCTGGGGCCGATCCTACCTTACCTTCGCGATTGACACCCGAACCGGTGGCCAGAGGCCGGAAAGCGTTGCAGCGCTTGCCCGGTGGGCAAGGGCGCATTCCGGACTCTTCACCTATCCTTCGCCGCCCGACTTTGCCGGAACGACATTTCTCAAGCAGGTGATGCTCACACTGGCACCCGCCACCATAGATTTCGCGCAGCCACCCGATGATGCGGCCTTCGAGCAGGCAACCGGGCCGCTGTTCGCCTATCTCGATGCGCTGCATCCGTTCCTCTGGCGCAATGGCCGGGCCTTTCCGGCAAGTGCGCCTGCGCAGCGGCAACTTCTGGCCGATGGTGAGATAGCGCTGACAATGGCCTTCAACCCGACAGATGCAATAAGCGCGATATCGCGCGGCCAATTGTCGCCAACTGTGGAAGCGTTCACGCTGGAAAGTGGCACGATTGCCAACAGCCATTTCCTGGCGATACCCAAAAACGCATCGGCAAGGGCCGGGGCGCTGGTGGTGATCGACTTCCTGCTTTCTGCCGAGGCGCAAAGACGCAAGGCTGATCCGAAAATCTGGGGTGACGGTCCGGTATTGGCGTTTGCAGGCGAAGCTGCCATGCCCCGCGATATTCCCCGCGATATCCCTCTTCCCAATCCGGCGTTCGAAGAACCGCACCCAGCCTGGACCGAGCGCCTGGAAACTGCCTGGATGGCCCGTTACGGCGAATGAAAAACAGCAGGTTATGAACAGCACCAGGCCACGCGATGCCGCCGATATTGCAGGCTTGGCCGCAGCCATGCTGCTGGTGATCGTGGCGGGTGGCACGATCGTCATTGCTTTGAGCGCCAACCTGCCCGCCGCCTTTGGCTATTTACCCTCGTTAGGACTTGCCGAAACAGGGTTCGAAGCGTTTCGCGATTTGGTCCACACACCCAAAATCGGATGGAGCATGATGCTTTCGCTTTGGACAGCGCTCGCATCCACTGCTCTTTCCTACCTGCTCGCGATGGCGCTTCTTGGCGTTGTATTCGCGTCGCGTCAGTATGGCGGTGCGGCGGCAGTTGTCGGCAATGCGCTTCTGGCTGTTCCGCACACAGCAGTTGCGTTGGCCGCTGCCTTTCTGATCGCCCCATCCGGCTTGCTGACCCGGCTGGCCAGCGGAATCTTCGGCTTTGACGGGCCGCCTTCATTTTCGGCGCCGGGAGATCCCGCCGGCTTCTCCCTGATACTCGGCCTGACGCTGAAAGAGACTCCGTTCCTTTTCGTATTGGGGCTGACCGCGCTTCGGTCCCTGGCGGCAAGGGATCTCATGGATCAGGCGCGCAGCTTGGGTTACTCCTCCTATCGCAGCTTCGTCCTTGTCGTCGCACCGCTCGTCCATCGACAGGTGAAGATCGGCACATTTATCGTGCTCGCCTTTGGTGTTGGCGCAACCGAGCAGGCGCTTATCCTTGGCCCGACGATCGGCCCTCCTCTGTCGGTCCGGCTCGCAGAATGGTTTCAGGATCCAGACCTTGCGAAGCGGACTACGCTCGCAGCGGGCTCGCTTGTCCTTGTCGGGCTTGTCGGAGCGGCCTTGCTGGCATGGCAGGCGATGCTTTGGCTGGCAGGTGTTTTCCTGCGCCGCAGGGCAATGTCGGGGCAACGCAAGGGCATCTTGGAGCACGGCCTATTCATCGGCGCGTGGACCGGCTTTGGCGCGGCGGCCTTTGCCATTCTAGGCCTTGCTGTGCTGGCATTTTCGTCGTTTGCAGGCCCCTGGCGCTTTCCCGCATTGCTGCCAGATTCGTTATCGATGTCGGTCTGGCAGAGCCAGGCGACGCTTTTTGCTACTCCGCTGGCCAATACGATTGTCATTGCGGCAATCGTCTCCTCCGTCGCACTTACCAGTGCCCTGCTGGCGCTCGAAACCACGCGCACCCGGCCGGCGCTGCGCACACTGCTTACAATTCTGTTGCTGGGCGCCTTGATCATTCCCGAACCCAGCCTTGTTTTCGGACTAAGCATCGTCATGATCGCACTGCGGGTCGATGCCACCATTTTTGCAGTCGTCTGGGCGCACCTCCTTTTTGCGCTGCCTTATGCCTGGCTGCTGCTGACTTCGGCTGACCGCGCCATTGATCCGCGACCGATTTTTGCGGCGCGAACGCTTGGAGCCGGGCCGCTGGAGACTTTCCTCCGGATACGCTTGCCATTGCTGGCCCCGGCACTGCTGACGGCTGGATTTCTGGCGGCCATCATATCGGTTGGCCTTTACCTGCCCACGCTTGTGGCCGGCGCTGGCCGGATAGGAACGCTGACGACCGAAGGCGTGGCAATGGCACAGGGAGATCGGAGGGTGGCAGGTGCATTCTCGTTGCTGCTAACTCTGGTGCCGCTATTGCTGCTTGGTCTGGCCGCCGCCACAAGGCGCCTCTTCGCAAATTCCGGGATAACGCCATGACGGATACCAACGGTCTTCACGTATGGCGCGCCAAGGCACGGGTCGGCACGCGGCTGCTTTACGACAATATCAGCTTTGATGTTGACCCCGGCGAGATCCTCTCGATCGTCGGATATAGCGGTTGGGGCAAATCGACTCTGCTGCGCTTCATCGCCGGTGTTCTCGACCCTTCGGTAGTGGCCGACGGCGAGATTCATCTTGCCGGACGCAGGATCGATATGTTGCGTCCCGAGAGTCGGGCGGTAGGCATCGTTTTCCAATCGGCGGCGCTTTTTCCGCATATGACAGTGAGCGAAAACCTTTTGTTTTCCTTGCGCGGCAAGAGCGACCGCAAGGATCGACTGAAATCGGCACTGAGCGAGATCGGTCTGGAAAATGTGAGCGATGCATATCCCGCCACACTTTCTGGCGGAGAACAGGCGCGCGTCGCGCTGATGCGCGCGCTGCTGGCGCAACCGCGCGCGCTCCTGCTGGATGAGCCCTTTTCATCACTCGATGCGTCACTGCGCGGTGAGGTCAGGCGCCTGACCTTCGATTTGGTCAGGTCGCGCGCAATACCGACGCTGCTCGTTACCCATGACACGGAAGATGCAAATTCGGCAGCCGGCCGGGTAATACATTTGGCTTCAGGCGGAGATCACTCGGTGGTTGATGGCTTCGGGACTGTTTCGGGACTCGCCCCATAATTTGAGGTCCCACGCATACCCTCCAGCCGATCAACACCCGCCTTGACCGCGCCGCAACCGCTGCGTAATTGCGCCATTCCCACGCTTGGGGCGGTTAGCTCAGTTGGTAGAGCATCTCGTTTACACCGAGAGGGTCGGCGGTTCGAGCCCGTCACCGCCCACCATCCTCGTATTCGCCCCCGGCCTTTCTGTTCGCACTTGACGGATTGCGTGCGGGCGACGGTGCCGGACCCATTGCCGACATTTGCGCACCAGCGCGGAAGGGGATGTGGTGCCCGGGGGCGGAGTCGAACCACCGACACGACGATTTTCAGTCGTCTGCTCTACCACTGAGCTACCCAGGCATCGCATCGGCGGCGGGCATCAACCAAGTGCCCGGCGTGCGAGTGAAGCGCGCCTATGGCGAAGCGCGCGCCGCTTGGCAAGGCCCGATTATCAATCTTCGCGGGTGAAATCATCGGGCGCCAGGGCATCGGGATGCACGGGCGGGCCGGGCAGCGCGTAGCCATCGCTGAACCATTGCGCCAGATCGCGATCGCGGCAGCGGCCGGAACAGAAGGGCGTGAATTCCTCGCGCCGCGGCTTGCGGCAGATCGGGCAGGGGCGGGTGGTGCTCATCGCGCAATCAATTGGGCGTGCGCCGCG
>JBGSLI010000365.1:0-9405 GCA_041740775.1 Alteraurantiacibacter sp.
GCGCTGATCGCCTGGGATCCGGTGACGCAGTCCGAACGCTGGCGGGTGCAATATCCCGGCCCGTGGAACGGCGGCGCGCTGGCAACGGGCGGCGGGCTGGTGTTCCAGGGCACGGCGGCGGGCAATATCGCCGCCTACAGCGTGGAGGACGGTAGCGAATTGTGGCGCTTCCGCGCTCAGACGGGCGTGGTCGCGCCGCCTGTCACCTATATGATCGACGGCCAGCAATATCTCGCCGTGCTGGCGGGCTGGGGCGGAATCTGGCCGCTGGCACCCGGCGGCATTCTGAACGAGACCTCCGGCCCGGTACGCAATATCTCGCGGCTGCTGGTGTTCAGGCTGGGCGCAGATGACACCTTGCCGCCCGAACCTGAACTGGTGCGCCTGCCGCTCGATCCCCCGCCGTTTGCCGGCACCGAGGCGCAGATCGCCAGCGGTTCCTATGATTACGGGCGCTATTGCGGCGTGTGCCACGGCGACAATGCGGTGGGTTCCACCGTGCTGCCCGATCTGCGCCGATCGGCGGTATTGCCCAGCCAGCAGGTGTGGCGCACGATCGTGCATGACGGGGCGCTGGCGGGCCGCGGCATGGTGGGCTTTGCCCAAAGCCTGTCACCCGAAGAAACCGAGGCGATCCGCCAGTTCGTGATTTTCCGCGCCAATCAGGACAAGCAGCTGGAACAAGACGGCGGCTGATCGGTCAATTATGCTGGCGGGCATCAAAAGCCGTAGCCAGCGCGCGACGATATTGCTATAAGATAGAACAATTCTGATTCATCCGCGACAGGAGCCTTTCACCATGAACGAACAGACCACCATCGATCGCGCCCAGCGCGAATATTCCCCTGCGGTAAAATCCGCGCTGGCGCGCCAGCCGCAGCTCTACATCAACGGCGAATGGGTCGATTCCTCCGGCGGGAAAACGATCGATGTCGAAGACCCTTCATCGGGCAAGGTCGTGTCCAGTTTCGTCGAGGCATCCGACAAGGACGTGGACCGGGCCATTGCCGCCGCCCGCGCCGCATTTGACGATGGCCGCTGGCGCAATCTGCCGCCGATCCAGCGCGAAAAGATCATGCATCGCCTCGCCGATCTGATCGAGGAGCACGCCGACGAATTCGCCGAACTGGAAGCGATCGACGTGGGCAAGCCCAAAAGCATGGCGGGCGCGGTGGACGTGCCCGGATCGGTCGCGCACATCCGCTACATGGCTGGCTGGGCCGGCAAGATCAACGGCGAGACCATCGCCCCCTATTCGATGCCCGGCGGCACGCTGTTCGGCTATACGCTGAAGGAACCCGTTGGCGTGTGCGCGCAGATCGTGCCGTGGAACTTCCCGCTGCTGATGGCCTGCCTCAAGATCGCTCCGGCGCTGGCCGCAGGCTGCACCACGGTGCTGAAACCGGCCGAACAGACCAGCCTCACCGCGTTGCGGCTGGCCGATATGGTGCATGAGGCGGGCATCCCTGCAGGCGTGGTCAACATCATCACCGGCTATGGCCACACGGCGGGGGACCGGATGGTCAAGCATCCCGATGTGGACAAGGTGGCGTTTACCGGCAGCACCGAAATCGGCAAGCTGATCAACCGCAACGCCACCGCCACGCTCAAGCACGTCACGCTGGAACTGGGCGGCAAGTCACCCGTGGTGGTGATGCCCGATGTCGATGTGGCCGAAACCGCGCCGGGCGTGGCGGGCGCGATCTTCTTCAATTCGGGCCAGGTCTGCGTGGCGGGCAGCCGCCTCTATGCGCACAAGAGCGTGTTCGACAAGGTGATCGAAGGCATGGCGGAAACCGCCCCCTTCTGGGCCCCGCGCCCCAGCCTCGATCCCGATGCCCACATGGGCCCGCTGGTTTCGGCCGAACAGCATGAGCGGGTGATGGGATATATCGAGGCGGGCAAGCGCAATGGCGCCAGCGTGCTGATGGGCGGCGATGTGCCCGCCAATGATGGCGGCTATTACGTCAACCCCACCATCCTCACCGATGTGAACCCGCAGATGAGCGTGGTGCGCGAGGAAATCTTCGGCCCGGTGGTGGTGGCGCAAAGGTTCGAGGATCTGAACGACGTGGTGCGCGAAGCCAATGATACGCAATACGGCCTTGCCGCGGGCGTGTGGACCAAGGATGTTTCCGCCGCCCACCGCATCGCCGCCCGGTTGCAGGCGGGCACCGTATGGATCAATTGCCACGCCATGATCGATACCGCGATCCCGTTCGGCGGCTACAAGGAAAGCGGCATCGGCCACGAACAGGGCCGCCTGGGGCTGGAAGCTTACCTTGAAACCAAGGCCGTGATCATGAAGCTGTGATTTCGGCCTCCTTGCAGTAGAGTCTTGATCCTAGCGCAGCGAAGGCTGAGTCGGCGTGGCGGTGCGAACTGCAAGGAGGTCCGATTATGAAATATTTAGTGGCCATGATATTGACGGGTTTAATACTCGTCGCACCACCGGCGCGGTCACAGAATTTCACATACTGGATTGACGGAAATCAACTCTACGAATGGTGTTCGTCTTCTAACGGATACTTCCAATCTAATTGTCTTGGTTATGTACTCGGAGTATTAGATAGTACACCCGGATTGCGGGCTCCAGAGAGAGCTACGCGAGGGCAAGTAAGAGACGTAGTATTGCGATATCTCCAAGAAAATCCACAGAATCGTGATTTAGAAGGAACTACTGTCGTATTTCTGGCGATTTTGGATGCATGGCCCACACTTCAGAATTTTCAGCCTAGTCAATGATAATCAGAAATTTGGAACGACCCCTTGCCCATCGACCTCACCAAAATCCGCGCCATCGACGTGCATGTTCACGCTGAGGTGAGCTGTCACGATCCCGAAGACCCGGTGATGGGCAAGTTCTTCGATGCCGCCAGCCATTATTTCAAGGCCCCGCGTGAACGGCCCAAGATGCCCGAAATCATCGCGCTTTACCGTGAGACGAACATCGCCTTCTGCCTATTCACCGTCGATTGCGAAAGCGGCATGGGGGCCAAGCGCGTCTCCAATTACGAGGTGGCCGAACTCGCCAACAAGAACGACGATATCTGCATCCCCTTTGCCAGCATCGATCCGCACAAGGGCAAATATGGCGCGCGCGAGGCGCTTGATCTGATCGAGAATCACGGGGTGAAGGGCTTCAAGTTCCACGCCATCGCGCAAAATGCCCACCCGGCGGACCCGATGGGTTATCCGATCTACGAAGTGATCAACGAATACAGGCTGCCCGCCATCTTCCACACCGGCCATTCGGGCATGGGCACGGGGATGCGCGGCGGCGGGGGGATGCGGCTCAAATATGGCGAGCCGATGCTGGTGGATGATGTGGCGGTGGATTTTCCCGACATGAAAATCATCCTTGCCCATCCCAGCTGGCCGTGGGTGGACCAGAGCCTTTCGATGGCGCTGCACAAGGACAATGTCTTCATCGATCTTTCGGGCTGGAGCCCCAAATATTTCCCGCCGCAGGTGATCCAGTATGCCAACACGCAATTGAAGCACAAGATGCTGTTCGGCAGCGATTTTCCGCTGATCCACCCGGACAAATGGATCGCGGCGGCCAAGGATGTCGGCTTTCGTGACGAAGTGATGCCCGGCATAATGAAGGACAATGCCGCGCGCGTGCTGGGGCTGGTTTGAGGCAATGGCATTGATGGACTTCACCGGCAAACACGTGGTCGTCACCGGGGCTTCCACCGGCATCGGCAGGGCGACGGCGGAAAAACTGCTCAGCCTTGGCGGACGGGTGACGGTGATCGCGCGCAATGCGCAAAAGCTGGCGGCGCTGAAGGAGGCGCATGGCGACGGTGTGCATGTTGCCGCCGCCGATGTGACCGATCCCGCCGCGCAGGCCGCCGCGATCGATGCCGCCGCCGCTTTCGCGCCGATTGACGGATTGTTCGCCAATGCCGGAACGGGCGGCACCTTCGCCCCGCTCGAAGCCTATTCGGACGAAAATTACGCAAGCCTGATGGCGGTGAACCAGCACGCGC
The DNA here is from genome assembly GCA_041740775.1 of Alteraurantiacibacter sp. Lineage (GTDB taxonomy): Bacteria > Pseudomonadota > Alphaproteobacteria > Sphingomonadales > Sphingomonadaceae > Alteraurantiacibacter. The sequence goes on from JBGSLI010000365.1 coordinate 3,996, forward strand.
ATTTCCGCGCGGTGCGGCAGGTGTTCGGTGTGATGAAGGCGCGGGGGACCGGGTCCATCGTCATCACCGGCTCGCTCGCCAGCGAACGCGGGATGGCGATGAACGTCGCCTATGTGATGAGCAAGCACGCGATGCTCGGCCTCGCCCGCGCCACCGCGCTCGAAGGCGCTGCGCATGGGGTGCGCGCCAATTGCATCGTGCCCGGTTTCATCGATACCCCGCTGATGGACGGCATTCCGCCCGAACAGCTCACCCATCTGGCAGGCAATGTGCCGCAAGGCCGGCTCGGTTCGAGCGCGGAGACGGCCAATGTCGTTGCCTTCCTGCTCAGCGATGAGGCGAGCCATGTTACCGGCCAGAGCTGGGCGGTGGACGGCGGCGTGCTGGGCACGCTGGCGGTAAGATAGGACAGGAGAACACCCGATGCGCGCATGGTTGATGCCCGAAGGCTGCGACAGTTTCGAAAAGCTCTATCTCGACGAATTGCCCGATCCGCAGCCGGGACCGGGCGAGGTTGTGGTCGCGCCCAGGGCGTGGTCGATCAATTACCGCGATTTTGCGGTGGCGATGGGCAAGTATTTCGGCGGCGCGATCACGCAGCCTTCGGTGCCCTTGTCCGATGGCGCGGGCGATGTGATCGCGGTGGGCGAAGGCGTTAGCGATGTGAAACTGGGCGACAAGGTGCAATCCGCCTTCTTCCAGGGCTGGGTCGATGGCCCGCCGCAATTCGTCCCGGCATTGGGCGATGGCAAGGCGACGGGAATGCTGGCCGAAGCGGTGGTGCTGCGCGCCGATGGGGTGGTGCCGATGGCGGCCAGCCTCGATTACGCGCAGGCCGCCTGCCTGCCGTGCGCAGGCGTCACCGCGTGGAACGCGCTGTTTGCAGGCGGGCAGCCCTTGCAGGCGGGACAGAAAGTGCTGGTAATGGGCAGCGGCGGGGTATCGCTGATCGCGCTGAAGCTGGCCAAGGCGGCGGGCGCGCAGGTGATCGCCACCAGTTCATCGGATGAAAAGCTGGAACGGATGAAGGCGCTCGGCGCGGATCATGTGGTGAATTACCGCGAGGTGCCCGAATGGGGTGCCTATGTGAAGCAGCATTTCGGCGGGGCGGACAAGATCGTGGAGGTAGGCGGCACCGGCACGCTGGAACAGAGCATGGCGGCGTGTGCGATGCTGGCCGAAATCGCGCTGATCGGGGTGCTGGCAGAAGGCGATCCGCCCCATCCGCGCGGGCTGATGTTCACCGGATCAAGCCTGCGCGGCATATTCGTCGGTTCCGCCCGCATGGCGCGCGATCTCAACGCCTTTGTCGACCGGCACGGCATCACTTTCCCGGTGGGTGCCAGCTTCGGTTTCGACGATGCGAAATCTGCCTATGCCCATGCCTGGGGAGCAGACAGCTTCGGCAAGACGGTGATAACGCTATGATGCGAGCATTCGTCATTGCGAGGAGCCGCAGGCGAGGCGGCAATCCGGTCCCGGCGGTCGCGCGTTTGTCGAACGGCAGGACTGGATTATTTCGCTTCGCTCGCAATGACGAAATGAGAGGGTAATTCCATGTGGGAAGTGCGCGTCAGCCCTTGCGGCGATTTCGACAATCACCCGTTCCGCTCAAACCATTTCGGCGTAGAGCCGCTTGCGGCGGCGATGGGGGCGCAGATTACCGGCGTGCGCCTGCCGGAATTGTCGGACGAAGGCATCGCCAGCCTCAAACAGGCGCTGTGGAAGCACAAGATGGTCTATCTGATGGACCAGCACCTGACCCATGCAGAACATGAGCAATTCGCCGCCCGGCTCGGCCCCTTTGCGGTGGATGCCTATACCAAGGGGGTGGCAGGCCACCGCAATGTCCACCCGATCATCAAGGAGGCGGACGAGGTGACGCCTTCGCTGTTCGGCGGCGGCTGGCATACCGACAGCCCGTTCCTGCCCGAACCGCCCAGCATCACCACGCTGCGCCAGATCGAAGGTCCGCCCTATGGCGGCGATACCGCCTGGGCCAATACCGCGCTGGCCCTGCGCCACCTAAGCCCGGTGTATCAGGACATGCTGCGCCCCTTGCGCGTCCATATGAGCGCGGCGAACAATTTTGCCACCCAGAACAAGCTGCGCGGGGAAGCGATCGGCTTTGGCGACGAGGCGAAGCAGGAACAGGGGTTGAAGGGCAGCTTTCACCCGCTGGTGCGCCGCCATCCCGAAACGGGCGAGGAGGCGCTGTATATCTGCGATACCTATGCGGTGGGCATCGAAGGCATGACCACGCATGAAGCGCGACCGATTATCGAGTTTCTGGTCGCCCACACCGCCCAGCACGCCTTCACCTGCCGGTTACGCTGGCAGGCGGGAATGGTGTGCATGTGGGACAATGCTGCAACCATGCATCTGGGGCCTAATGATTACGATGGCTTCCGCCGCGAGATGTATCGCACAACCACCGCAGGCGGAGTCCCGGCCTGATCCCGGCGCTGGGTTGCGGAGAATTCAGCGCGCGGGCGCGATGGTGGCCCTCGCCTCGCCCACTCCGGCAAAATGGGCCACCACCTGCTGCCCCGCCGCGATCTGGTGAACCCCGGTGATCGCCCCGCTCGAAACCCACCAACCGGGCTGCGCCGGGATGCCGCGCTGGCGCAGATTGGCGAGCAGAAAACACATCGCGCCAAACGGCCCGTCGAGCATGGTTGCGGTGGTGGCGCGGCCTGCCTGCCTGCCGTCGATGGCGAGCGAAACGTCGATTTCGTCAAGCCGCGGCCAGAGTTCGGCGGGAACCTGCCTGCCCAGCAGCAGGCCGGCGTTGTTGCCGTGATCCGAAACTGTCACGCAGGGTCCGTCCGTGTTGATGCCGGGATAGGGCGATGAAGCAATCTCGATCCCGATCCGCACCTCGTCCACCCAGCCCATCGCTTCTTCGCGGGTGATGGGGAGCGCCCCTTCGCGCGGCGACAGGCGCAGCATGAACTCGGCTTCGACTGCGGCAAACCCGCGTTCGAATATGGGAAATTCCACCAAAGCGCCGCCCGGCTCTCCGCCCGCATCGCGGATCATATCGGCAAACACCGGGCCTGCCAGACGATCGGCGCCCAGCGCAGTGCTGACCGGTTCGGCAATCCTGCCCACCTTCCAGCCGCCGATTTCCCGGTTCCACACTGATAGCGCGCAATCCTGAATCGCATATGCCGCGGCAAGGCTTGCCGGGCGTTCGCCGGGATACTCGGGAAGCACTTCCCACTGCCGCCGCGCGCTGACGAACGCATCCGCAATGGTTTGCGACATCCTGTCCATTCTGCTCCCTCTCGCCCTGCCGGCTTGGCTGATCGGGCCGATATTGGCGAAAAAGGAAACCGGTGTCAAAGCGATTGTGGAAAGGGCGGGCAAATGCCGTGCCAAGGCCTGCTGTTTTCGAATAGGCATTGGCTTGGCCGATGGAAAGGTTAAGAACCCGCGATGACCAAGGCAGGACAGAACCCCACGATAAACGATGTGGCGCGCGTGGCGGGAGTATCGAAAAAAACCGTCAGCCGGGTAATCAACCGATCGCCCATGTTGAAACCCGATACGCGCCAGAAGGTGGAGGCGGTTATCGCCGAACTGGGATACATCCCCAATCCGCAGGCGCGCGCGCTGGCTCTGCGGCGCAACTTCCTGCTCGGCCTGCTGCATGACAATCCCAACGCGCAAACCGTGCTCAATTTCCAGGAAGGTGTGCTCGATGCCATTCGCGATACCGAATTTGCCCTCGTAGTTCGCCCAGTGGACCGGCATTCGCCCGATCTGCTCGATGACATCCGCAATTTTCTCGAGCAGCAGCGGCTTTATGGCGTGATGATCCTGCCGCCGATTTCGGAACGCGACGAGATCGCCGAGATCTGCCGCGAGTTGCGCTGCGGATACGTGCGGATGGGTTCGGCAGAACTCGATGAGCCGATGCATCTGGTCCAGTCGAATGATCGTGAAGCGGTGGGTGTGGCGGTCGATCATCTGGTCGCCTGCGGCCACCGGAGAATCGCGCTGATAACCGGGCCGGAAGGCTTCCGTTCGGCGATCGAGCGGCAGGCGGGTTTCATGGAGGCGATGCAGCGCCACGATCTGGCCGTGCCTGCGGAACTGGTGGTGGAGGGCAATTATCGCTTCGAATCGGGCAAGGCCGCCGCCGAACAACTGCTCGCGCTGGATAATCCGCCCACCGCGATCTTTGCCTGCAATGACGAAATGGCCATCGGCGCGCTTCAACTGGCGCAGCAACGCGGGCTGAACGTGCCCGAAGATCTCTCGCTGATCGGTTTCGACGATACGCCGATCGCGGCGCATATCTGGCCGCCGCTGACAACCGTTCGCTGGCCGATCCGCAAAATGGCCGAGGCCGCCGCGCTGAAGCTGATCCGGCCCGACGATGCAGACAGCCAGCCCGCATTGTTTATTTCCGACCTGATGCGCCGGCAGTCGGTAGCCACCATTTCGCCGCAGAAATAATAGCGGCGATTGCACTGTCGCAATCGGGTTGAAAGCGGGTTGAAATCGGATGGCGAATGCTGTTAAAGCAGCAATGACACCGGTTTCCAAAAACCGCGCCCCGTATCGGGAGCGGTTGCGACAGGCGGCCCTTTGCCGCCAGAGAGAGGGAATATGAAAATTGCGCTGATTACCGAAAACAGCCAGGCGGCGAAGAATCCCGTCATCCATCAGGCGCTGATGGCAGTGGCCGAGCCGCTGGGGCACCAGGTGTTCAATTACGGCATGTATTCCGCCGAAGATAGCGCGCAGCTGACCTATGTGATGAACGGCCTGCTGGCCGGCATCCTCATCAATTCGCGCGCCGCCGATTTCGTGGTGACCGGATGCGGCACGGGAATGGGCTCGATGCTCGCCTGCAATGCCATGCCGGGGGTGATCTGCGGGCTGGTGATCGATCCCACCGATGCTTTCCTGTTCAGCCAGATCAATGCCGGAAACGCCATTGCCATGCCCTATGCCAAGGGATTCGGCTGGGCGGCGGAACTCAATCTTCAGGATTGCTATCGCAAGCTGTTCGAAATCGAACCGGGCCTCGGCTATCCCAAGGAACGCGCGCAGATCATGAAGAAGAACCGCGGGGTTCTGGCAGAACTGAAGCAGGTGACCTGCAACGATATGCTCAGCGTGCTGCGCAATGTGGATCGCGATCTGCTGAAAGCCGCCATCGCGGGCGAACGCTTTGCCGAATATTTCCATGCCAATTCGCAGGATGACGAGATCAGCGCCTTTCTGCGCGAATTGTAGGCCGGAGATCGTAAGCCGGGCAGCGGCGGTGGCGGGCCACAGACGGGCCGCGCGCAACGGGTGAGGTGATGATGACTGGTGATCTTTTCGACCTGTCGGGCAAGGTGGCGCTGGTGACCGGTGCGAATACCGGCATCGGCCAGGGCATCGCCGTGGC
>JBGSLI010000366.1:0-1841 GCA_041740775.1 Alteraurantiacibacter sp.
GCTGCCTGCGCCAGCCGCTCGGCGAAGGCGGGCGCGCTCGCTCCGGCGACGAAGCGGGCGATCAGCAACAGCGCGAAGGCACCCAGCGCGATGGCGAAAAGGGGTCGGCGAAGAAAGGGCATATGGCTCCTCTAGCCAATCGGGCACCCGCGCGTCGAGAGCCTGCGCGCGCAAGAAGTCAATTGGGCGTAGGTGCCGCTTCGTTCCTGCCGCCCATGCGGAACAGCACGCGGTCTTCCGGGCCGAAGCCGCGGGTCCAGATGATCCAGCCGTAAACGGCCACGATGGCGGGCACGCCGAAGGCCAATTCGACCCATTCGGGCAGCAGGATCGCCACCTGCCCCACCAGCACCGCCGCCGCCGATGCCCACACCAGCGCCCAACGCCAATTGTTGATTCCATGGCCCAGAATGCGGCTGAGCAGCACCGCCTTGGCCAGTGATGCCAGCCCCAGCGCCAACATCAACGACCCCGCAGCGGCGGCGGCGCGATAGAAATCGGCGCGTTCGGGGCTGGAAAAATCGATGCCCTCGATCACCAGCATCGCCGCCACGGTGAGCAGCGCCTGCACGCCGATGGTGCCGATCGAAAGCCACAGATTGCGCACCCGCGCGACATAGATCAGCGCCGCTTCGGAAACGACAGCAGTGGCCGCCACCACTTCGGCCGCCAGCAGAAAGGCGAGCGCGGCGGTGCCGGGAACAAACTCGCCGCGATTGCCCAAAAGCCCCATCAGCGCCTCGCCCGGAATGCCCAGCGCCAGCGCGATGCCCAGTTGCGCGGCGATGATCCAGAAGCCCACCTGGCTTACCTGCCGGGCGATTGCGGCATAGTCCTTTTCCTTCAGCCTGGCGGTGATGACCGGGCCCAGGATCGGTTCGAAACTGGTCTTCAGCTTCTGCGGCAGGCTGGCTACCTGTTGCGCCATGTAATAGATGCCCACAGCCACCGGCCCGGCAAAGATGCCCAGGATCAGCAGGTCCACCCGCCGCGTGCCCCATTCCAGCGCATCGGTCATGGCCAGCGGGGCGGCGCGCATCACCATCCGCCAGATGCGTGAAGGGTTCGGCACCCAGCCGCGCGGCAGGCCGTAACTGCGCAGGTAAGGCACCAGCGCGGTCGCCAGTCCGGCATAGATCGAGACGAGATAGGCCATCGCCAGCCCCGCACCGCCGATGGCGGGCACGAACCAGAACGCGCCTGCAAGGATCGAAATCGTCCACGGTTCCACCACCGCACGCGCGCGAACTGTGGTGGCGATATCGAAGCGATAGGCCTGCGCCGCCAGCACGATTTCGGTCAGCGCATAGCCGGGAATGGCGAGCACGATCCAGCGATCGAGATCATGGCTCATGCCGTTGGGAAACAGCGGCGCGGGGAACGCAAAGAAAACTGCCGTCATCAGCGCCGACAGCACCAGCGCCACCAGCAGCGAATCGGCGATCAGCCGGGCCTGCCCGCCGTTCTCCACTTCGCCCGTGCCCCCATCGGCCAGCCGTTGCGCCAGCCCGCGCTTTTCGCCGATCGAACAGACCAGCGCGGTCAGTTCCACCACCAGCAGTGCATAGGCATAGATGCCCACCGCCTCCGCTCCGTAAAGCTGCCCGGCGATGAACAGAAACGGCAGGCGCGCCAGCAGGCGCAGCAGGAAACCCATAAGATTGGTCCGCCCGCCCTTGGCCAGCGCCTCGATATCCTCGCCCGCTGGCGCATCTGGTGCAGCAGGCTGGTTCAACGCGCGGCGCCTTCCGCCTTGAGCGGGCGGGCGAGCAATCCGGCCACTACCTGCGGCGCGGGGCGACCTTCGAGCAGATCGTTGACCGCTTCGGTGATCGGCATCT
>JBGSLI010000367.1:0-8163 GCA_041740775.1 Alteraurantiacibacter sp.
CCGATCTCGCTCATCATCCGCTGCCCGATATAGGCAAAGGCGGCCGCGTTGTCGGCAGGGGTTTCGATCAGCCGGTATTTGAGCACGAAAGCCGCGATCCCGCGATCGGCCAGCGCGCGCGCGACCCGCCAGCCTTCGTGATCCATCGCCAGCAGCATGAAGGCCCCGCCCGGCACCACCACCACGCCTGCGCCGGTTGCTGTGCCCGGTGCGGGCAGAACCGGAGTCAAGGTAGGAAAGGTGACATTGCGAACAGCCAGATTGTCCCCCATGCCCATCCAGATTTCATCCTCGGCGCTGCCCGCGCTGCCTGCACCGTAGAGCGGGATGGCATCGGGTTCTGAAGGTGCCTCCACCACAGCGGGAACGGGCATTGCCTGCTGGGCAATGGCCGGAATCGATTGCGCCATGGCACAGGCGGCAAGCAGTGTGACAATTCTCTTCATCGTTCCCTCTCCCCTCGGCAGCCCTATCGCGTAAACGCCTGCGCGTTGCCCGCATCGACATTTATCATGTTGCCGGTCGATTTGGCCGAGGCATCGCTCGCCAGCCAATAAGCCGCTTCGGCGATATCTTCGGGCAGCACGTCGCGCTTCAGCATGGAACGGTTGCGGTAATGCTCTTCCAGCTCTGCGCCCGGATCGATGCCGTGCGTTCCTGCGCGTTCCTTGCGCCAGTCGCCATCCCAGATGCGGCTGCCCTTGATCACTGCATCGGGATTGACCACGTTGACGCGGATGCCGTGCGGGGCGCCTTCCAGCGCCAGACAGCGCGCCAGATGGTTCGCCGCCGCCTTGGCCGAAGCATAGGCCGACGCGCCCGCCGCTGCGGCCACCGCGTTCTTGGAACCGATGAACACGACGCTGGTGCCGCCTTGTTCCTTCATCGCCTTCAGCAACGGCCAGGCATGCTTGGCGGTGAGAAAATAGCCTTGCGCCAGCACATCGAAATTGCGGTTCCACAATTCCACCGTGGTATCCTCGATGGCGGCGCTGGAGGCGATCCCGGCGTTGGCGACAAGGATATCCAGCCCGCCGAATTCACGCGCGCAAGCGGAAAAGGCGGCGGCGACCTGCGCCTCGTCGGTTACATCGCAAGTGACTGCGCGAACCACATCCTTGCCGAATTGCGCGGCGAAACCGTCGCGCACCTCTTCAACCGCCGCCCCATCGCGGTCGGCCAGCATCACGCAGGCACCATCCTTCAGCAGCCGCGCCGCGGTGGCCGCACCGATGCCACCCGCGCCGCCCGTTACCAGCGCGATCCGGCCCGCCATTGGCCTTGGCGCGGGCATCCGTTGCAACTTGGCCTCCTCCAGAAGCCAGTATTCGATATCGAAGGCCTCCTGCTCGTCCAGCGCGATGTAATCGCCGATCGCCTCGGCCCCGCGCATCACGTTGATGGCGTTGAGGTAGAACTCCCCGGCTATGCGCGCGGTAGGTTTGTCAGCGGCAAAGGTGATGCGGCCCACGCCGGGCACCAGCACCACCACCGGATTGGCATCGCGCATGGCGGGGGAATTGGCGCGTTTGCAGCGGGTATAATAGCCGGCGTAGAGATCGCGGTAATCGGCCAGCGCGCCAGCCAGATAGCCGTCATCCTCCAGCAGCGCGGGATCGAGCACCAGCGGGGCGATCTTGGTGCGCAGGAAATGATCGGGGCAGGATGTGCCCAGCGCCGCCAGCCGCGCGCAATCGGCCGAATTGACGAATTCGAGCGTTTCGGGATCATCCGAAAAATGCCCCAGCTTGCGGCGGCTCCCGGTCATCAGCCCGCGCAGGCGCGGCATCAGATCGGCGGCGATGTCCGCGCGGTCGGCCAGCGGTTCGTGAATGGCACCACCAAAGGCCGGCTTTCCCGCCAACCTGTCGTTGAGATATTGTGCCGCCTGGGCGATCAGCCGCACGGTCTGTTCGTAACATTCCTTCGCGCTGTCGGCCCAGCAGATGATGCCGTGCCCGGCCAGCATCGCGCCCTTCGCCTGCGGATTGGCCGCAGCAAAATTGCGGATCATCACCCCCAGCGTAAAGCCAGGGCGCTTCCACGGTAGCCAGCCGATTTCATCGCCCCAGATATCCCGCGTTGCCACCTCGCCGCCGCTGCTGGCTGCCAGCGCGATGATCGCATCGGGGTGGACGTGATCGATATGCTTGTAAGGCAGCAGCGAATGCAGCGGCGTATCGATGCTGGCGGCGCGGCTGTTCAGATTGAAGGTGCAATGCGGCAGGAAGCCCACCATCTTGTCGTCGTCCCGCTCGCTATCATAATGATCTTCGAGCGCCAGCAGCCTGCTCTGATACAGCGTGGCAAAACCATCCAGTTTCATCGAGCCGATATCACCGCCCGAACCCTTCACCCACAAAACTTCCACCTGCTCGCCCGTCAGCGGATCGGCTTCCATCACCTTGGCAGAAGTGTTTCCGCCGCCGAAATTGGTGACGGTGAGATCGGATCCGAGCAGGTTGGACCGATACAGCAGCAATTGCGATTCGGTCATGCCAGCGGCATTCTTGTCGTCCCAGCGGCTGGCGGGGATGGCGAAGGGGGTGGCCCGTCTGGCCAGCGATGCCTGAATAGTCATAATGATTGCTCCCCTAGCATTAGCGCTTTTCATAAACAATCATTTTCGCTAATTGACAATCACAAAAGCGTGATACAACGCGATCACCGGGAGAATTCCACTGCCAGAGGGGCGCACCATCGTCGTCGATATCGGCAAGACCCAGGCCAAGATCAGCCTGTGGTCGCGCGATGGGGATATGATCGATCGCCGGACGCGGCCCAATGCGCGAATTCCGCAAGACGGTATCGAAGTGCTCGATACCTCCGCCACCGCCGACTGGCTCGTTGAAACGCTGGGCGATTATGCCGCGCACCCGGTCGATTATATCGTCCCGGTCGCGCATGGCGCTGCGCTGGCCGGAGTGCGCAATGGCACGCTGGCCTTTGCCTCACCCGATTACGAAAGCCCGCTGCCCGAAGGCCTGCTGGCGCAATATCGCAGCCAGCGCGATCCTTTCGCGCTCACCGGATCGCCCGCCCTGCCCGCCGGATTGAACCTTGGCGCGCAATTGCACCGGCTCGAAACGCTCGGCGCGCTCGATGGGGCGGTGCTGATGCCCTATGCGCAATATTGGGCCTGGTTGCTGACCGGCGTGGCGGTGAGCGAGGTGACCAGCCTTGGCTGCCATTCGGACCTGTGGATCCCCGCCGGGCAAGGCTTTTCGCCGCTGGCACTCCGGCGCGGCTGGGCAGCGCAATTCGCCCCGCTGGCAGGCGCGGGCGATGTGATCGGCACGCTGAAGCCCGATCTGGCGCGCTTCACCGGCCTGTCGCCGCAGGTCAAGGTGCTGGCGGGTCTCCACGATTCCAACGCCGCGCTGCTGGCGGCGCGCGGCTTTGCCGAAATGGCGGACAGTGAGGCGACGGTGCTTTCCACCGGCACCTGGTTTGTCGCCATGCGGCTGGCAAAAGAACCGGTCGATCATGCCGCCCTGCCCGAAGCGCGCGATTGCCTGGTCAATGTCGATGCCTATGGCCAACAGGTGCCATCGGCGCGCTTCATGGGCGGGCGCGAGATCGAAAGCCTGATCGGAATCGATACCCGCCGCGTCGATATTTTGCCCGATCAGCCCGCGCTGCTCGCCGCCGTGCCCAGTGTGATCGGTGCCGGGGCGATGGCATTGCCAACGCTGGCACCGGGCACCGGGCCTTTTCCCCACGGTCAGGGTGGCTGGATCAACCGCCCGGATGACTGGCTCGCCCGCCGCACCGCCGCCTGCCTTTATGCGGCACTGGTGACCGATGCCGTGCTCGATCTGATCGGTGCGCGCGATTGCCTGCTGATCGAGGGTCGCTTTGCCGCAGCCGAAGTGTTCACCCGCGCGCTCGCCAGCCTGCGACCCAATACGCGGGTGCTGGTCGCCAATGCGCACAATGATGTCAGCTTCGGCGCGCTGCGGCTGATTGATCCGTCGCTGCGCCCGCAAGCGCAATTGCGCCGCATCGCGCCGCTCGAAACCGACATTTCCGCCTATGCCGAAAGGTGGCGCAAGGCGGCCGCAACAACCAGGACAATCGAAAAGGAAGCCCGCTGATGGCCGGAATCGAGATTGTGGACGAGGTCCACATCGAAAAGGACAATTGGAAGGGCACCATTCTGGCGGGCCTGGCCAATTACATCGATTCAGGCTCGATCGTATCGGGCGCAGCGGCGCTGGCGCTGTGGCAGGGCATGTATGGCATGTCCGACAGCCTGCTGGGCCTGATCGCCGCCTTCGGCCCCAACGCCATCGGGGCCGGGATAGGCGCACTGATCGGCGGCTGGCTGTGCGACAGGCTGGGCCGCAAGCGGATCTATCAATACGATATGCTGGTCTATGCCTTCGGCATGAGCATCCTGATGTTCGCCATCGCCCCGTGGATGATCGTGACCGGTTTTCTGATCGTGGGGCTGGCGGTGGGCGCGGATATTCCTGCCAGCTGGTCGCTGATCGCCGAAGAAGCGCCCGATAGCCGGCGCGGCAAGCATTCGGGTGTGGCGCAGATATTGTGGAACCTTGGCCCGGTGGTGGTGCTGCTGATGGCGCTGGCGCTGGCAGACCTTGGCGAACTGGGCGCCCGCATCGTGTTTGCGCATCTGGTGCTGGTGGCGCTGGGCCTCACCTTCCTGCGCCGCAAGATGCGCGAAAGCCGCCGCTGGGAAGAAACGCAGAAGGCCGGTTACATCCGCCCGCCGCTGTCCACGCTGTTCAAGGGGCCCTATCTCGTATCGATCCTGGGCCTGGTGGGCATTTACGGATTCTGGAACCTGTGGGCGGGCACCAATGGCCTGTTCTTCCCCTATCTGATGGAAACGCTGGGCGTGGCGACGCGCGGCGAGGCCATCGCGCTGCAATGCCTCAACTTCGGGCTGGGCATGGCGGCAAACTACTTTGTGTTCATGAAGCTGGTAGACACGGTGGATCACCGCAAGCTGTTCATGGTTTCGGCCATCGTCCAGATGATCGGCATGAGCCTGCTGGCGATCCTGCCGCTGAGCATCCCGGTGGTGCTGGCGCATGTCTTGCTGATCGGCTTTTTCCAGGGTTTCGGCGCGCAAAGCTTTTTCCAGCTGTGGAGCGCGGAGATGTTCCCCACCGCGCTGCGCAGCACCGCGCAGGGCCTCAGCTTTGCCATCGTGCGGATCGGGCTTGGCATTTTCAGCTTCTTCGTGCCAATGCTGGCGGCATTCGATTTCACCATCCTTGCCTGGATTCTGACCGGCTTTCTGGCCATCAGCGCGGTGATCGGCTGGCTGTGGGCGCCGAGCAATGCGGGCAAGTCGCTCGAACAGATCCAGCGCGAGCAGGTGGGTACTTAGGGACGGAAATACAGGGAATGACGCCATGCACGCCGCCGAACGCGAGAAACTGATCCTCGAAGCGCTCGGCCGCACGGGCTTTGTCAGCTATCGCGCACTGGAGGGCAATCTCGATGCCTCCCCCGCCACTATCCGCCGCGATCTTGCCCGGATGGAGGAAGCTGGCCAGATCGCCCGCGTCCACGGCGGGGCAAAGCTGGCGGGTGCGGCAGCAGACGCGGGCGATGGCGGTGCGCTTTCGGGACTGAAGGGCACCCCGTTCGACAAATCGCTGACGATCAATGTCGCGGCCAAATCGGCGATCGGCAAGGCAGCCGCCGCGCTGTGCGAGCCGGGCGAAGGCGTGATCATCGATGGCGGCACCACCACCTTCCGCATGTGTCCGCATCTGGCGGGCAAGGGCCTGCAGGTGCTCACCAATTCGCTCCACATCGTCGATGCGCTGCTGGGACAGGAGGACACAAGGCTGCTGGTGCCATCGGGCACGGTTTTCCGCGAACAGAACATCATCCTGGCCCCCGGCGGGGAGGAAAGCATGCCGCGCTTTCACGCGGGCAAGCTGTTCATGGGAGCAGCCGCAGTGGGGCCGAACGGAGTGATGCAGGCCGATATCGTGCTGGTGGCCGCACAGCGCCGCTTTATCGAACGCAGCGCGCAGGTGGTGCTGCTGGTGGATTCGGGCAAGTTTCGCCAATCTTCAGGCGCGATCGTGTGCGGGCTGGAAGAAATCGATGTGGTGGTGACAGACAGCGGCATCGATGAGAAAGCGCGCGCGATGCTGGCCGCCCATGCGATCAGGCTGGTAGTGGCGCAATAGCCGCCGCTAAACCTGCCCACCCCGGATCAACGCCATCCGCAGGCATTCGCACGCCACCTCGTCGCGCTGGTTGAGCAGGCGGTGGCGGAAGGTGACGATGCCCGCACCGGGGCGCGATTTGCTTGGGCGCTTTTCCACCACTTCGGTTTCGGCGCGCAGCGTATCGCCCAGGAAAGTCGGCTTGGGATGCAGCAGCTTGTCATAACCCAGATTGGCCACCAGCGTGCCCAGCGTGGTATCGGCGACTGACAGGCCCACCATCAGCGCAAAGGTGAAGGTGCCGTTGACCAGGATCTGCCCGAATTCGCTCGCCCGCGCGGCTTCGGCATCGATATGCAGCGGCTGCGGATTGTGGGTCATGGTGGAAAACAGCAGATTGTCGGTCTCGGTCACCGTGCGCCTTATATCGTGCGCGATCGTATCGCCCACTTGCCAGTCTTCGAAAAACCGCCCTGCCATGCCTGTTCCCGTCTATCGCGTCTGTTCCGCTGGTGCCGCCAGCGGGAAATGGGGGATCGCCACGTCGAACAGCGTGCCGTCGGCATGGGCGAAGGTATAACGCCCCTCCATCGCGCCCATATTGGTGTTGAGTTCGCAGCCGGACACGTAATCATGCGTCTGCCCCGGTGCCAGCCGCGGGGTTTCGCCCACCACCCCTTCGCCATCGACGACATTCACCATCCCGTTCGAATCGGTGATGCGCCAATGGCGGGTTCTCAATTGCACCTGCTCGTCCCGGCCGTTTTCGATCCTGATGTGATAAACCCAGAACCACCGCCCCGCACCGATGCGCGATTGTTCGGGCATGAAGTTCACCGATACGCGCACGGTAATGCCCGCGGTGATCGCGACATGCTGGAACAGGGAAGCGATTGCATCGATGGCCATACCCGCCAAGGTAGCGGGAAACGGGCTGGCCACAAGGGGGGATAAACCGGTGTCTGCGCGGCAATTGCCGCTTATCTGCGGCGATCTGCGTGCTATCGGGAGCCATGGCCGCAACCATCACCACAACCGAACTGTTCCTGCTGGCGCTGATCGTCATCTTCGGCCTGCCGTGGCTGATCTGGCGGCTGGGGCGGACAGAATATTATGCTCCGCTGGTGGTTGTGCAGATCCTTTGCGGGATCGTGCTCGGCCCCGGCGTGCTGGGGGCCGCTTTTCCTGCCGCCTATGGCTTTGTGTTCACACCCGATGTGATCGGCGCGCTCAATGGCATCGCCTGGTGGGCGGTGATGCTGTTCGTGTTCGTCGCCGGGATCGAGCTGGATCTGAAGGCGGCATGGCGCTGGCGCGGGGAAACGGGCATCACCGCCGGGCTGGCGCTGGGAATGCCCTTGCTGCTGGGCTGCGGCGCGGCGGGGCTGATCCTGCTGCTGGGATCGCAGACAGACTGGATCGGGCCGCTGGGGCAAAGCTGGCAATTCGTGCTGGGAATGGGGATGGCGGCGGCGGTTACCGCGCTGCCGATCCTGGTGCTGTTTCTGGAAAAGCTGGAGATTTTGCGCAGTCCGCTGGGCCAGCGGATCCTGCGCTATGCCAGCCTCGACGATCTGGCGATCTGGGGCGTGCTGGCGCTGATCCTGCTCGATTGGGAACGGGTTGGGCGGCAGGCGGGTTTCCTTGCCCTGCTGATCCCCGCCGTGCTGGCGATGCGCGCGCTGATGGGGCGGGTGGGCAAGCGCGATCGCTGGTATCTGGGGCTGATCTGGCTGGCCGCGCTGGGCCTTGCGGCGGATTGGGCGGGACTGCATTTCATGGTCGGCGCGTTTCTGGCCGGGGTGGCGCTGGATGCCGAATGGTTCGGGCTGGAGAAAATGGACCGCTTCCGCGATACCGTGCTGCTGGCACTGATGCCGGTGTTCTTCCTGTCCACCGGCCTCAAAACCGATTGGGACGGCGGCGGCCCGGCGGTTTTTGCAGCGGCGGGGCTGCTGCTGCTGGCATCGGTGGCGGGCAAGCTGGGCGGCACCGCGCTGGCGGG
>JBGSLI010000368.1:0-3033 GCA_041740775.1 Alteraurantiacibacter sp.
TCGAGCGTCAGCCCGTCGCGCTCGGCCAGATCGACCATGTTGAGCGCCACCACCGTGGGGCGGCCCAGCGCGATCACTTCCTGCGCGAACACCAGATGCTGTTCGAGATTGGCGGCGTCCACCACCACCACCAGCGTTTCGGGCTGCGCCTCGCCGGGAAATTCGCCCAGCACCACCTGCCTTGTGACTTCCTCATCCGGGCTGGCCGCATCGAGCGAATAGGAACCGGGCAGATCGACCAGTTCCACCGGCTCTCCCGAAGGCAGCAGCATCCGCCCGCTTACCCGCTCCACCGTTACGCCGGGATAATTGGCGATCTTCTGGCGGGCACCGGTCAGTGCATTGAACAATGCGCTTTTGCCCGCGTTGGGATTGCCGACCAGCGCGGCGGTGCGCAGCACGGTCACAGTCTGCGCACCTTCATCGCGCGGGCATGGACCCGCCGCACCGCCACGGTGGTGCGACCGATGATGAGCGCGATCGGATCCTTGCCGAAAAACACTCCGCGATGCGCGATCGCCACCCGTGCGCCTTCATCAATACCCAGCGCGCGCAGCCGCTTGCCTTCGTCGGGCGCGAGCGCGCTCCAATCCACGCTGAGGATTTCGGCGCGTGCCAGCGGGGCGAGGCTGTCGAGTGTGATCGGCGGTTCCACAGCTTTGCCCGTGCCAGAGTCGCGTTCTTTTTGCAACTGCTTCGCAATAGTAAATTTGCGATTATCGCTGCGGATAGCGTAACCGGCCGAGGAAACGCGCCAGATCGAAATGTTCGCGCCCGCCGCCGAGCAATTGCGCCTTGGCCTTTTCGAACTTCATCACCCCTTCGATCCGGCGATCGAGGAAGGCCCGGGTCTCGTCCTTGCCCGCGCTCTCGTCGCTCTTCCACACCATCAGCGTGGCGGCATAGATCGAGGCGAGGATCGCGCGCTTGGTGTAATGGTTGTAATCGGTGGCGCTATCGCCCGCCAGCCGCCACATCCGGTCGGCGGCGGACCAGCCCTGCTTCAGGGCGGCGGGAGTGTTTTGCGGCATGGCCTGCACCGCCAACGCACGGGCGAGCGATTCCTCCAGCCCCGTGATTGCTTCCAGACGGAACCACACCAGCGCGCGGATGCGTTCGCGGATCGGCAGATTGCCCAGCCGCCCATCGGCAAATTCGGCTTCCATCCGTGCATCGATCGACGCCACCCAGCCGCCGATCATGTCCATCGCGCCGCCGGGAAAGGCCAGACGCGCCACCGCCGGGTTTACATCGCGCTTGTGCGCCGCCGCCAGCAGCGCCTCATCGCTCCAGCCGTCGAAAATCGCTGCCTGCGCCACATCGGGTGCGAGCAGAAGGCGCAATTCGTCGAGCGTCAGATCGTCCTCGGCCTGCGGTGATCCGGCCATCAGAACACCGGCCCGTAATTGCGTCTGCTTTCTTGCGTATCGTCGCTCTCGCTCGCCTCGATGGTGGACAGAATGCGTGCGGGCACGCCGCGCTGCATGGCGTAATCGCGCGCGCTGCGGCCGGTATTGTCGGTGCGATCGGGATCGGCCCCGCCGCGCAGCAGGATCTCCATCAGTTCGATATTGCGCACCAGCACCGCCGAAATCAGCGGAGTTTCGCCCGTGGCATTGGCCACATCGACCTGCGCCCCGCGCGCCAGCAGCGCCTCCACCCCTTCGAGAAAGCCCGTCTCGGTCGCCGCGATCAGCGGGGTGCGGCCGCGATTGTCGGCGATGTTGGGATTGGCCCCTTCCTGCAGCAGCCAGCGGGTCCAGGTGATGTCCCTGCGCCCCACCACGATATGCAGCCCGGTTTCGCCGCTGGTGATATCGCGCGCGTTGATGACCGTAGAGCCGGGGGTGTTGAGCATCTCCGTCGCCTCGGTTCCCTTGCGGTCTTTCACCGCCTGGAGGAACTGATAGCCCTCGGAATAGAATTGCGCCGCCGCAGGCGTGGCAAGCGCAATTGTGCCGGCGGCAATGAATACGGCGATGAAATTGCGAAGAGCGACGATGGCCACCCGATCCTCCTGTTAATCCGAAATCTGCGCAAAAAGCCCTTGCGGCATGGATTGCGCACCTTGCTTGCACCGCGTTAGCAGAGCATGAACGTTTCGTCATGCCCGCACGTATCCTGTTGTTCGCCAGCCTTGCCGCCACCTTGCTGCTGGGTGCGTGCAATGGCCCCGCAGCCGATGCCCCCGTCGCCGATCCGCCGCTGTACGGATCGGCAGTGGTGGGCGGGTTCGATCTGGTCGATAGCGCCGGTGCGCGGGTGAGCGATGCCGATTTTGCCGGCAAGTTTCAGATGATCTATTTCGGCTATGCCTATTGCCCCGATGTCTGCCCGTTTGATGTGGCGCGGATGATGCAGGGCTATCTCGCCTTTGCCGAGGCGCATCCCGATCTGGCAGATGACGTGCAGCCGATTTTCATCACCGTCGATCCCGAACGCGATTCGCCCGCAGTGGTGGGCGAATTCATCGCCAATTTCCCCGCCGGGCTGATCGGCCTGACGGGCACGCCCGAACAGATCGAACGGGCGGCGGCCAATTACTTCGCCTTTTATGAAAAGGGTGAGGTCAATGCCGAGGGTGGTTATCTGATGGACCATTCGCGTTCGGGCTATCTGGTCGATCGGCAGGGGCGGCCGATGGCGCTGCTGCCGGTCGAGCAATCGGGCGAGGCGGTGGCGGCGGAACTCGAAAAGTGGGTGCGATGAGGGACCGCTTCTGGGAGCTGGAGCTTGATGCGCTCACCCGCGAAGAGTGGGAGGCGCTGTGCGACGGCTGCGGGCGCTGCTGCCTGCACAAGCTGGAAGACGAGGATACCGGCGAGATTGCCGAGACCAATGTGGCGTGCAAGCTGCTCGACACCGGCACCGCACGCTGCATGGATTATCGCCATCGCAAGGCCTTTGTGCCCGATTGCCTGCGCCTCACCCCGCGGCTGGTGAAACAGGTGCCGTGGCTTCCGCGCAGCTGCGCCTATCGCCGCCGGGCCGAAGGCAAGCCGCTGCCCGCCTGGCACTATCTGCTAACCGGCA
>JBGSLI010000369.1:0-9491 GCA_041740775.1 Alteraurantiacibacter sp.
GGGTCCACCGCCGCCTCCAGCCGCAGTTCCAGCGCGGCGGCAAAGGCCTTCACCAGCGAATAGGCGATCCAGCCCAGCAGCGCGGGGCGCAGGAAGCGGGCGAAGGGTTCCCATACCGATGCGATCAGCGGATCGGCCTGCGCCACCAGCGTGACTGCGATGGCGATCACCGACCATTTTATCGGCTGCCTGATGCGCGTGACCACCAGATCATCCGCCGGAGAATCGGAGCGGCTGACCAGCCGCAGCACCAGCGCATAGGCGAGGCGATAGAGCGCGTAGGCGATTACCACGGCAACGGCCACCGCCAGCGCGGATTGCGCCGCCTCGGTCCAGGAAATGGTCCAGTTGCGGGGATCGAAGCGTTCCAGCATGGCCCCCACCTATGGATGCGTGCCGCGCGACGCAAGCATCAGTGCGCCGCGTCCCAGCTTTCCCCTGTGCCGATTTCGATGCCCAGCGGCACATCGAGCGTGACCGATGGCAGGGCAGCGTCCGCCATCACCCGTTCGATCACCGGGCTGGCGGCGGCGACATCGCTTGCGGGCAGTTCGAACACCAGTTCATCGTGCACCTGCAACAGCATCCGTACCTGCGGCAATCCGGCATCGGCCAGCGCCGGCAGCATCCGCGCCATCGCCCGCTTGATGATATCGGCGCTGGTGCCCTGGATCGGCGCGTTGATCGCCGCACGCTCGCTGCCCTGGCGTTCGGCCTGGTTCTTCGAATTGATCCGCGGAAACCACGTCTTGCGGCCGAACAGCGTTTGCGAATAGCCGCGCTCGCGCACCTCTTCCAGCGTGCGCACGATATAGCGCTGGATGCCGGGGAAGCGCTGGAAATAGGTGTCGATCATCGCCTGCGCCTCGTCCGGTTCCACCCCCAGACGGCCCGCCAGCCCCCAGCGCGAAATGCCATAGAGGATGGCGAAATTGATCGTCTTGGCCGCCGCGCGGGTATCGCGGGTAACCTCGCCATACATTTCGCGGGCGGTGCGCGCGTGGATATCTTCGCCAGCGGCAAAGGCCTGTTTCAGCGTATCGACATCGGCCATATGCGCGGCCAGCCGCAGCTCGATCTGCGAATAGTCCGCCGCCAGCAGCACATTGCCTTCCTCCGGCACGAAGGCCTTGCGGATCTGCCGCCCGATTTCGGTGCGGATGGGGATGTTCTGGAGATTGGGATCGGTGGAGGACAGCCGCCCGGTCTGCGCGCCCACCAGGCTGTAGCTGGTGTGGACGCGCCCGGTGTTGGGGTTGATCGCTTGCTGCAGGGCATCGGTATAGGTGCTCTTGAGCTTGGCCAGATGGCGGTATTCGAGCACCTTGCTGGCGATCGGCGCGCCTTCGCCCGCCAGCCGTTCGAGCACGCTCTGGTCGGTCGAATATTGCCCGCTCTTGCCCTTCTTGCCGCCCTTGTGGCCCAGCTTTTCGAACAGGATTTCGCCCAGTTGCTTGGGGCTGCCGATGGTAAACTCGCCGCCCGCCAGTGCGTGGATTTCCTTTTCCAGCCGCCCGATTTCTCCTGCGAAGACTTCGGACAGGCGCGATAATTCGGCGCGATCCACCCTGATCCCCTCGCGCTCCATCGCCGCGACCACGGAAATGAGCGGACGATCGACGCGCTGATAGATGCGCGTGGCGCCTTCTTCGGGCAGCCGCCGGGAAAGGTGTGCGTGCAGCCGCCAGGTCACATCGGCATCCTCAGCGGCATATTGCGTCGCCTTGTCGAGCGGCACTTCACCGAAGGAAATCGCCTTTTTGCCGCTGCCGCAGATATCCTTGAACTTGATGGTTGTGTGGCCGAGGTGGCGTTCTGCCAGCTCGTCCATCCCGTGGCCGCCTCCAATACCGTCCTCGCCGCGACCCGCGTCGAGATCGAAGCTCATGATCATCGTATCATCCACCGGTGCCACCATGATATCGTGGCGGGCGAGGATGTTGATATCGTATTTGATGTTCTGCCCGATCTTCAGCACCGCATCGCTTTCGAGTAGCGGTTTCAGCGCGGCGAGGGCGGCGGCGCGATCCACCTGCTGCGGCTTTTCGGCAAACATGTCGCTGCCGCCGTGGCCCAGCGGAATGTAGCAGGCATCATTGGGGCCGAGCGCGAGGCTGACGCCGACCAGATCGGCACAAATGGCATCGAGGCTGGAGGTTTCGGTATCCACCGCCACCAGATGCGCCGCCTGCGCGCGGGCGATCCATGCTTCCAGCCGTTCCATGCTCTGCACGCATTCATAGGCGCTGTGATCCACTGCGGGCATATCGGGCAGCGGCTGGGCATTGCCAGCTGGCGATGCCGCTGCGCCCTGCATATCCGCCTTGGCCGGGTCGAGATTGGTGGCGCGCTGCGGGCTGCCGCGTCCTGCCTCCAGCCGTTTCAGCAGCGAATTAAAGCCGTGCGCTGAAAGGAAGGCGGCCAGCGGTTCAGGCGGAATGCCCGAAAGTTTCATGTCATCCAGATCGACGGGCATCTCGCAATCGCTTTTCAGCTCCACCAGCACCCGGCTCAGTTCGGCCATTGCGCGCCCTTCGATCAGGCGATCCTTCAGCTTGGAGGGTTTCATCTGCGGCGCGGCGTCGAGCGCGGCGGCAAGCGAGCCGTGTTCGGCGATCAGTTTGGACGCGGTTTTGGGGCCGACGCCGAAAATGCCGGGAATATTGTCCGCACTATCCCCCATCAATGCCAACACATCGCCCAGCAGTTCGGGCGCAACGCCGAATTTCTCCTCCACTTCGGGAACGAAGATGCGCGCGTCCTTCATCGTATCGAGCATGTCGATCCGGGCCGGGCCGTTGGCGCCATCCACCTCGCCCACCAATTGCATCAGATCCTTGTCCGATGAAACGATGGTGACATCCCACCCCCGCCGCTGCGCCGCGCGGGCATAGGACGCGATCAGATCGTCCGCCTCGAACCCCTGTTCCTCGATGCAGGGCAGGCTGAATGCGCGCGTGGCATCGCGGATCAGCGGGAATTGCGGGCGCAGATCCTCGGGCGGATCGGGCCGGTGCGCCTTGTATTCGGGATAAAGATCGTTGCGGAAAGAATGGCTCGACTTGTCGAGAATCACCGCCAGATGCGTCGGCCCCTCGGCATCGTCCAGATCCTGCGCCAGCTTCCACAACATGGTGGTGTAACCGTAAACCGCCCCCACCGGGACCCCGGCGGGATTGGTAAGCGGTGGCAGGCGATGGTAGGCGCGGAAGATATAGGCCGAACCATCGACCAGGTAGAGGTGCTGTTTATCGGCCATATCGCCGCCTGCTAGCACGCCATTCGATCCGGGTCAGCCGGTAAGTGCCGCCACATTTTTGCCCTGCAATTGCCACATTTGATCGCAATTCGCCAAGTTTCCGCCGCATTTGCGCCACATTTTGCTTGCGCTGCCCCAATTGTGGCTTTATTTGGGCAATCAGGTCGGCCAGACGGTCGGCTTTGGAACCGCGAATTTTCCGGTTTCCAGTTTATCGCAGTTTTAAGGGGTTTATCCTATGCGTAAGATCATTCTCGCCGCCGCCGTTGCCGGTGCTGCTCTCACCCTCTCGGCTTGCTCGGAAGGCACCGAAGACGCCGCTACCGAAACCGCCGAAGGCGCGATGGCCGATGTTGAAGCCAATGCCGACGCGATGGCTGCCGACGTTGCCGCTGCTGGCGAAGAAGCTGCTGCCGACGTTGCTGCGGCCGGCGAAGAAGCTGCTGCCGAAGTCGAAGCTGCGACCGACGCTGCCGAAGCCACCGTGGAAGAAGCCGCCCAGTAATCCTGGCTGCGGATTTTTCCGAGAGAACAAGGGGCGTGGCCAGCGATGGCCGCGCCCTTTTTCTATGCGGCGGCGGAATAATGCGCAGCGGTAACCGGAAGGGGTTCTATCGCGCGGCGTTTGCCGGGATGGCGTGATCGGCGCGGGCATAATGGCGCGCGGCTTCTTCCGAATAGCCATCATAAATGCCGCGGGCGATGGAGGCGATCCGCGCTTCGCGGTTGGCGCGGCTGCCCTGCCCGGTGACATAGATGGCCAGCGCGATCGAACGGCCATCGGGCGCGGTCAATATGCCGATATCGCTGGAAGTATTGTTGAGCGAACCTGTCTTGTGCGCCACGGTGACATCATCGGGCATCAGCGCGCGAATGCGGCGGGTGCCGGTGCGGGTGCGTTCCATCGCGCCGATAATGACATTGCGGCTTTCGTGGCTGAGCCAGCGCCCCTGGTAAATCCCCGCCAGCAATTGCACCATCGCCTGCGGCGTGGCGCTGTCACGCGGATCGATATGGCGGGCAGGATCGAATTCGCCATCATCCCGCACCAGCGTGGCGATATCGCGATCGAGGCTGAATTCGGCCAGACCCGCCCGGCGCGCCCAGCCGTTTACCGCATCGGGGCCGCCGACGGCGGCCAGCAGCGCATCGGTGGCGGGATTGGAACTGCGCGTGATCATCAGTTCGATCAGTTCCAGCGCGGGCATGTATTCGCCCTGCCGCACCGGCGCGGCAGAGGTGGAAAAGGGCTGCGAACGCACCGGCCACAGCAGCGGAAATTCGCTCGTCAGGCTCCACCGGCCCTGATCGACCCCTTCAAGGAAGGTGGCGGCGATGGCGATCTTGCTGGTGCTGGCCATGGGGAAACGCTGATCGCCCAGAACCGAAATCGCCTGCCCGGTGGCCAGATCGACCGCGGCCACACCGATGCGCCCGTTGCTGCCATCGGCAAGCTGGGCGATGCGCCGTTCCAGCGCGGTATCGAAGCTGGGCGCATAATCGCGCGGCGACCTGATTTCGGTACCGAAGGCGCTGTCGAACGCGGATTCGAAATTGTCAGGTTGTGCCTGTGCCTGTGATTGTGCCTGTGCGGGGGCGAGCGGCGCAATTGCCAGCGCCGCAAGGGAAGCGAAAAGACCAATCTTTGAAAACTTCATATCACCGCCATGCCTGAAACATGCTTTGTAAATGCTTAACACAAACCCTGCTGGCGACAGGCGCGCGATGAAATGGGCCGGATTGTCGCCGGAATGAGTATTTCTACCAGTTCGCCCGGTTTTACCCGCGGGTTACGCAGCGGCGAGCAGTTTTTCGATCCGGCCCAGCGGTTCGCCCGTCAGCGCCTTGTCCAGTTCGCCCACCAGCCGCTTTTCCAGCTCCTTGTGATAATGGCGGCGCATTTCGCCCAGCGTCTTGGGGTCGGCGATGATGATCAGATCGTCGATCTCTCCTGCGATGGCTTTGGCATTGAGCCATTCGCACGCCGCCGCACCATGCGCCAGTTCGTTCAGATCGGTATTGCCCTTTATCTGCCCCCCAGGATCCTGATGCCGCACCCCGGCGCTGAAATTGGTGGGATCGAGCGCGGGTTCGGCCACCAGCGTCAGGCTGGGTTCAAACATCTGGCCATCATTGCGCAGCAGGATGAATCGTTGGCCGTCCACCAGCGCGATATGGGCTTTGTGCGGGCATTTCATCGGGGACATTCTCCTCAGGTCCGGTGGTTCAATCGATCAACGGCGCAAGTTGCGAAAAGTGCCGGGAAAACCCGTCAACCGGGCTTGCGCAGGCGCCAGGCGAACTGATCGGTGTGCCCGCTGATTTCCTCGTCGAAGACATTGGCGGTGCGCGGATCTTCCGTTCGCGCGTAGAGATCGCTTTCCTCTTCCAGCACGAAACCGGCGGCGGTCAGCGCATCGAGCGCCAATTGCCGGTCCATCCGGTGCAGGCTGTTGGCCGCTTCCGCCCCTGCCCCTTCCACCGCCAGATGATCGACCACCACCAGCGTGCCGCCGGGCTTGAGCGAGGCATAGAGCATGGCGATCGCCTGATCGGCGGTGCCGGCGGGAAAATCGGTAAGGTAGAGATCGTGGAAGTTCATCACCGTGATGATGGTATCGAGCGGTTCGGGCCAGTCGGGCCGGATCAGCGGGCCGCGCAGCGGGAAAACCCGCACCGGCTCGCCCTGATCGTCCGCATAGGGGGCAACGGCGGCATCCTGTTCGTCGGCATATTCGCTGCGAAAGGCGATGAATTCCTCGGGTTGGAAGGCATAGACCCGCCCTTCATTGCCCGCTGCCATGGCGAGCAGGCGGGTGACATATCCGCCGCCCATGATGTAATCGCCCACCGCTTCGCCCTTGTCGATCTGCGCGAAGGCCAGCAGTTCGCCCGGTTTGCGCGCCGCATCCAGCGCGGAATCGTCCATGCGGGCGACATCGTTGATCGCCTGCATATATTGCCGCGCGCTATATTGCGTTTGTGCGGCATCGGTATCGGCACCATCCCCGCTATTGCAACCGGCGAGCGCGGTGCTGGCGATGAATGCGGCGGCTAACAGCGTGATGCGCATGATGGTGACTCCCTTACCCCGCGCGCAGCTTAGACGGGCGCAGAGCACATGCAATCACTTTACCCGCTTGACGCGCGCCAATTGCTAAGGCTTGTTGCAATTGAAACCTCACCAAACAAGTGGACCCTTCGATGATCGCACACCGTCCTGCCGGACTTGCCCTTTCCTTTTCCGCGCTCCTGCTCGCCTCTGCCGCCCCGGCGCTGGCGCAGGAGGTGCAGATCGTGCGCCCCGGCGCGCCCGGCGAGGCGCCCGCAGTGCTGAGCGAGGAGGAGGCGACGCAGCTTGCCCGCGTCGATTATCTGCCCGCCGATATCGCCTTCATGCAGGGCATGATCGTGCATCACCAGCAGGCAGTGGAAATGGCTGCACTGGTGGGTGGGCGCACGGGGGATGAAGTGATTACTACCGCCGCCGGGCGGATCGACGCATCGCAGCAGGATGAAATCCGCTTCATGCGCGAATGGCTCGAAGGCTATGGCCAGCCTGCCGAAATGGCGGGCATGGGGCACATGCACCACACCGGGATGGCGGGCATGGCCAGTCCCGCACAAATGGAAGAGCTGGCCGCCGCGCGCGGGGTGCAATTTGATCGGCTGTTCCTGCAATTGATGATCCGCCATCATGAAGGCGCTCTGACGATGGTGGAGGAACTGCTCGAACTTCAGGGCACCGCCACCGATCCGGTGCTGTATGATTTCACCAGCGATATCCGCACCGATCAGCAGGCCGAGATTGACCGGATGAAGGTCGCGCTGGCCGCCCTGTCGGACGATCCGCGCACCTTGCTGGGTGCCGGGCTGTTTGATGCCGGGGAATCGATCAGCAATCTGCGCCATGTGGCGTTTCTGCCAAGCCGGCGGGCTTCTTCGATCCGGCCAACCCCTCGGGCGGGCGGATTGCGTTGCCGCCCGCCGCTGTTGAAGCCGAGGCAGGGGAGGCTCCCGCCGCCGATGCTCCTGCGCCCGATGCTGCTCCTGCGAGCGCACCCCGGCAGCGCTATGTCGAGCGCGGCGGATTGCTTAGCTTTGCCAATACCGACATGGCCTTTTCGGGCGATCTGATGGTGGCGGGCAATTATCACGGCTTCAACGCCTACCGGCTGGATGATGAAGGCGTGCCGCAATTGCTCAGCTCGGTGGTGTGCCCCGGCGGGCAGGGCGACGTTTCGATCGTCGGCGATCTCCTCATCATGAGCGTGGAACAGACGCGCGGGCGGGTGGATTGCGGACTGACCGGGGTGGCAGAAGACGCCAGCCCCGAACGCTTCCGCGGCCTCAGGATCTTCGACATCTCGGATATCCGCGCGCCGGTGCAGGTGGGCCAGGTGCAGACCTGCCGCGGCAGCCACACGCATTCGGTAGTGAGCGCCGATGATACGCGCATTATCGTTTACAATTCGGGCACGGCGGGCGTGCGCGAGGAGGAAGAACTGCCCGGCTGTATCGGCTTTGTTCCGGGCGATGATCGCACCGCGCTGTTCAGCATCGACGTGATCGAAATCCCGCTGGCCGATCCCTCGCAGGCGCGCATCACCTCCAGCCCGCGCGTGTTTGCCGATGCCGAAGGGCGGCCCGGCGGGCTGTGGCAGGGCGGCGATCACGGCGATGGCACGCAGGAAACCCGGCGCACCGATCAGTGCCACGACATTACCGTATTCCCCAGCCGCAATCTGGCCGCGGGCGCGTGTGCGGGCAATGGCATCATTTTCGACATTTCCGATCCCTACAATCCCGTGCGGCTGGATGCGGTAACCGACGATGGCTTTGCTTACTGGCATTCGGCCACCTTCAACAATGATGGTTCGATCGTGCTGTTCACCGATGAATGGGGCGGCGGCGGGCGGCCGCGCTGCCAGGCCAGCGATCCGCGCAACTGGGGTGCCGATGCGTTTTACGAAATCGTCGACGGCAAGCTGGAAAGGCGCGGCACCTTCAAGCTGCCCGCCGCGCAGGGCGAGATGGAAAACTGCGTTGCCCACAATGGCTCGATCATTCCGGTGCCGGGGCGCGATATCTTCGTGCAGGCGTGGTATCAGGGCGGGGTGTCGGTGATCGACTTCACCGATCCCGACAATCCGTTCGAAATCGCGCATTTCGATCGCGGCCCGGTGAACGCGGACCAGCTTGTGATGGGCGGATACTGGTCTGCCTACTGGTACAACGGCCGCATCTACGCCACCGAAATCGCGCGCGGGGTGGATGTGTTCGCGCTGGAGCCGAGCGAATATCTCACCGCCGAAGAAATCGCCGCCGCGCAGGCTGCGCAGATGGGCGAAACCTTCAATCCGCAAACCCAGCAACCGGTAACGTGGAGCCAGGAGGCGATCGAAGCCGCGCGCCGCAGCCGCATGGGGGGGTGATTAGCGTGTGAATCCCCGCGCAGGCGGGGACCGCGTGCGGATGCGGGATTATCGTTCCTGAAGCTCCCGCCTTCGTGGAAATTCAGTTGCGGCGGCGGCGGTTTTTCAGAACCACGTTCTCAGCCCGATCAGCAGCACCACGCCGGTGGGGTCTTCCCCGGCGGCGCGGATGATATCGGCGGTATCGCCCAGCGCGGCCTGGTATTCTACCCCCACATAGGGCGCGAATTCGCGGGCGATTTCATACCGCAGCCGCAACCCGGTCTCGATCTTGACCGGCCCCGCACCCACGCCGCGCTGGGGAATATCCTGCGCCGCCAGTTCAAATTCCACCCGCGGTTGCAGGATCAGCCGCTGGGTCAGCCGCATGTCGTGCTCGGCCTCGATCCGCGCGGTGATGTCGCCATCATCGGAAAGGAAGGCGGCGGCATCGACATGGATCATGTAGGGGGCAAGGCCCTGCACTCCCAGCGCCAGATGCGCAGTGGTGTCAGGCTCTGCATCCAGCCGCAGGCCCGCCTGCAGGTCGAACCACGGGGTGATTGCATGGCCCCACAGCAATTGCACCTCGGCGTCCTCAAGCTTGCCGCCGGTTTCGCCTTCCCCCTCGCTCTTGAAGACGATACGATCGGTAGCGGTGCCATACCAGCCCTGCACGTCCCACAGATAGGCATCCGCGCCGTCGTCGACGCGAAGTTCCAGTCGTTCGGCCAGCAATGTGCCAAAGTGCGCGCTGCCATGCGCGGCATGATTGGCGGCGCGGGCGCGGGCCATCGCCTCGTCGCCCCAGATCGCGG
>JBGSLI010000370.1:0-5040 GCA_041740775.1 Alteraurantiacibacter sp.
AAAATTGGGGGGACCGCGATCCTTGACTAAGGGGCGGCCGCCGATAGGTTTCGGCAGGTGTTCCTGTGTGTGTGGAAGAGACGTTCCCGCCCTCGAGCAGGTAAGACGAAGGCAGGGCCGGTCAGGCGCTTCAGCGCCACACCGGGCCGCCCCTTCGGCCCTGCGAAGGGGTTACAGCGGGAACACTCCCAATCTTGTAAGGCCGTTTGGCGCGGCTCGTCGGGAGACGATGGGCACCCAGGGACGACGCGGCAACTCAACCTGTTGCTGTGGCCCAGCTAAGCGCTATGTTTTGACGATGGCAGTGTGGCAATTCATCATCGATCTCATTCCTGCATCTGCGGCGCGCGTCGCAGGGTTTGCCGCAGTGCGGATGAGCCGCGCACAACTCGATGAGACCGTTCTCGGTTTCTCGGCGGCTGATGCGGAGGTGTTGTTCTCGAAACTCGACAAGCTCCTGCCTGAAAAGCCGTCTTGGTCTGCCAGCCTTCGGATTTGGGGCGACGAGAAAGCGGACGACATTCAGGTCGGCATTAACGGACAGGCAATTGAGGAGATCCAGTTCCGCCTCAATGTAGCGGACCTGTCTTTGTCATTGGTCGGCGGGATCTGCGACTTCGCGCGCCATTTCGATAGCGTCCTTGCGACGCCAGAGGGTGCAATCATTCAGCCGAGCCGTGAGGCTGTCATGAGAACAATCATGCAATCACAGGCAGCGCAGTACGTGCGAGACCCGCAACGCTTTTTGGAGGAAGCGATCCGTCTGGATCAAGAAGGCAGATAAGAGCATCTGGCATCCATCCACTGCCCCGCGTTCGCCGCAGATTGGACTAACACCTGAACCGGACTGGCAGCTTCGATCCCATTTTTTGCCGAAACCGGATATTCGCAAACTGGTCGTTCCTGCGGTCATTTATTCGCGCCTTCCCTAGCGTATTTGGCAGACCGTCACCCCATCCAACGGGGCAAGCCATTGCACCGAGAGAGCATCACGATCGGGTCTGGTTTATTTCGGATTTGGCTTTGATGTCGGCCAACACTCGGCTCACATTCTCGTGGATGGCAAGCCGCGCGATGGGCTCCCAGTAGGGCACGGGGTCAATCCGAAGTCGATGTTCTGAAGAGATTTTCAGCTGGGTGCGGTTGCCCGCCAGCTGGACCAGCACGAAACGTGTTTCGCCCGTGCTGAAATAGCCCTCAACATGCGGGGCATGGACCCGGCGGTAGGGGCTCATTTCTTCCATCGCCGGTGCTTCATCCTCGACCCGGAAGGCCAACGACTTGTTCGGTTCCCATTCGGTCACGACCTCGGTTGCCGTCCCTGTGGAGAACACGCCAGTGCGAGTAGCGCCCGGCCCTTCACCTTTCAGCGTGCCTTTAATCGGGTAAGCGAGGCCCGCCAGCGCAGTAAGGCCCGGTGCTTGAGCGATCGGTTCCGAACTGATCAGCGCCTGCCAGACTTGTTCTGCAGGTGCTGCGATCTCGATTTCATATTGCGTTATAATTGGCGCTTCGGGCGGCATGGCACCCTCCAGCATGAAAACCATCGGCAAGATGGCGACGCTGGCGAGCGGATTGCGTCGGTTGTGCCGGGCGATAGCTAACCCTCTGCCAATGACTCCGCCGAGCATGACGATAGGGATCGCCAGCGGTGCTGCCATGATGATGCAAACAATACCTTCAAGGGCGAGAACGACGAGGGCCAGACTTCCCAAACCCGCTGCCGCAATCACCAACTTCATTGTAGCCGATGCACCAAGGTCGCTCTGTTCGTTCACCAGATAACCGCACGTTATGCCGACAAGGAAGGGGGTCATGACGAATAGCCCCCAACCGTAGGCGCCGAAGGTCACGGCAGAAATCAGCACCGCAAGCACGATCAGGGCGATCCCGGCGATGAGTCCCATCGTTACGTTCTTTGCTGACCTCGCACGGGATTCCTCCATGTTATCAACCGCCTCGCGCGCGGGCACAACCGCGTTGAGGAGGATGGATCCGAGCTGCAGCACCGGGACGACGCTGAGCACCGCGAGAATGAACCCCCGGTTGGTCCGCCGCGCCAGCTGGAAGGACATCAATGCCAGCAGCCACGCCACCAGCAGGAAATAGGCGAAAATGGCGGCACCCCAGATTGGCGGCAGAGAGTATATCGACATCGCACTACTGAGCGGCGTCAGCCAGAATTCGAGATCAAGCGCTCGGTTCTCGGAGAAAGCTTGCCCTACGCCCCAAGCGACCAGATTTTGGCTGGCGATCAGCACAAACGATGCGACAACATAGGCAAAACGCCGTGTGAATTCTGGCCAATCTGCGCTCATGTCCGAGCCTCCGTTAAACCTTCCTTGGCCTTGCTAGTCGGCGATGCCACGCGCTTGATCGCCTCTGCCCGGTCAAGATGCTCCGGCAGCACGATATCCCAGGCAAGACCCGCGCGCCTAAGCAGGCAGATGAATGCGTAGCCCCAATCCGACTGGCCCGGGTGGATGCCAATCCGCGCTGAACCGGGGTAGGCGTGATGGTTGTTGTGCCAAGCCTCACCCATGGTCGGGATCGCGGCCCATGGAACATCATGCGCCTGCACACCGGCACCAACGACCTGCCAGCTTTGCGGCCCTCGCGTATGGGCCAGGTGGCCCACAAACCAGTGCCCGGTCACAGATACAGTCACCCGAACGCAGACACCCCAGATTACCCAACCCCATCCACCGAGCAGGAACAGCAGCGCGGCAATCGGCAGCTGCTGCATCATCCATGTCCGTTCCAGGAAGCGATAGAACGGATCGCGCCCGGCACTTCCTAAATCGAAGCGGGGAGGATGGTCGAGCATCAGGCGACAGTGAACCTGCCAGAGATAGTCCCGCGCCATTCCACCGCGATGCGCAAGGTAATCATGGCATTGCGGATTTCGCTGCGCCCAGTCTCGCAGGTCATGGGTTCTGATCATCCAGAACGGGCCGCTCATGCCCACGCCCGTGCCGATCCAGACCAGCACACGTTCAAGCCACAGCGGACAGCCAAAACTGTGATGAATCAGACGGCGATGAAAGCCCACGCTGTGCCCCAGCAACAGCGAGGCGCCGGTCAAGACCACGAATACCAGCACCGAGTCCCATGTCAGGAACATCGGGCCAAGCACGACTGATGCAGTAAGCATTCCGCCGTTCCAGAGCGAATGCACCGGATCCCACCGCACCGCTCCTTGGACAGGCTCGCAGCCCGGCACCTCAACGAGGCTGTTTACCCGGCAACGGTCTACCAAGTCGCCCTCGATCTCCACTCGCCACTCCCCTGCACAAGGTATTTAACTCAGGGCTTAATCATCCGAAAGCGCTTGCCAAGCGATTAACTTATTCCTTAAATAGAGGGATGCAGAAAACCTTTGAAGCGCTCGCGTCAACGCCAAGGCGCAAGATCCTTGCCTATCTGTCTGAGGCCGAACTCAACGCGGGTGAGATCGCCGCGCGCTTCGAGATGTCCAAACCGGCGGTCTCCCAACATCTCTCGATCCTAGAAAACGCTGGCCTGATCGCAAGCGAGAAGCGCGGACAATTTGTCTACTACCGCCTGATCCCCGAGAATCTCGTCAACACTCTGAATTCCTATGTGCAGGAAGTCTGCCCGGTTTCGCGGCCATTGAAGCGCGAGAGTGCCGAACTCTCTGGAAAGGGCGATCGGCAAAACGAGGTCGAAGGACAAGAACCACCAAGTGCGTCGGGAAAAGGCTCGTAGAGGTTACCAGCGGTTGAGCAGACCTTCCGCAAACCACCCAATCCCGGTCATCCCGTGTGCTCGAACTGTATCTCTCAACCGGACGTAAGTGCGGACTGGGCCGGACTTAGAGCAAGGCAAGGCGCGGGCGAACTCCACTCCCTCACGCCAGCGATCGTCACCCGGATGGGCCGAGACCCGGCAGGGACTCGGTGACGCCGGTCGCAGACGCAGCACACGGGCAAGGCTTGTGTGCTGCCGGCAGCCCGGCGGAATAGAGCGCGATGCTGGCCATAGGCCGGCAGGCGCCCACCCGCCCTTCGGCATCCCTTGACGATAAAGTTCTTTATATGTTCTCGGTGACGTATGGGAACCAAACGCCTCGATTCTGTCGCCGATCTTGTTCGTCATGGCCTCAATGCGCAGATCGAGTGCGGCCGCTGCAGGCGTGTAGTCATCATGCCGGCGGCCCGGCTGCGCGATCAGTGGTTCACCAGGTCGATCCCCCTCAAACTGGACATGGTTGCCCGGCACTTGCGCTGCAGCTGTGGTCATCGTTGTGCCAGGATAAATCCCACCGGCAACTAACCCGCCTGCGCTCCGCACTCGGGTGCGCACCATCAATAACGCGGCGAGGGGCGGCACTGCGGTGCCGCCCCTGCTGATCACAGAAACTCGACGTTCTCGGCGATGATCTCGCAGCCATAGCGGTCATTGCCTTCGGCGTCCTGCCAGCGCGAATAGTGAATGCGGCCCGTCACGGCGAGCTGGTCACCCTTGGCCTTGTGCTGGCGCAGCGGGAGCCCCATGCCATTGAAGACGGTGATCTTGTGGAATTCGGCGTCCTTCACCGGGTAGCCGGTTTCCGGATCCTTCTGGACCTTGCCGTCGCGGATGACCGGACGTTCGGTCACGAGGATCAGT
Organism: Alteraurantiacibacter sp.; assembly: GCA_041740775.1. Classification (GTDB taxonomy): domain Bacteria; phylum Pseudomonadota; class Alphaproteobacteria; order Sphingomonadales; family Sphingomonadaceae; genus Alteraurantiacibacter. The sequence goes on from JBGSLI010000370.1 coordinate 4,633, forward strand.
TCGGTGATGCGGGTGTCGCTGCGGTCGCGGGCAACGGGATCCTTGGCGAGACGGCCGACGAGGTTGACGATGTTCATTGCAAGAGCCTCCTTGGTGCCGACGGCTCGTCCGCCGGTGCCCTTATCGGGCCTCGGCGCGAGAGCTGGGACACCGCGCGCCTTCGCGGGCGGGAAACCTCGGAAATCGAGGTGGTGCGGGCAGCCCGGCTTGCCGGGCAACACGGCTCGCATTTCTGCAGGTTGGCCCTAAGCTCGACCAGAGAGGCAGGGGCACTGGACGGCGGACGTGCTGTTGGCACAGGGGCTGATTGCGTGCCTGGACATCAACCTCGCCGCGTCTCGGCTTGCTGACGCTGGCGTTGGTCGCATGATTGATCGTCCGTCCTCGCCGATTTCGGTGAGCGAATAG
>JBGSLI010000371.1:0-5361 GCA_041740775.1 Alteraurantiacibacter sp.
TAGCCGGTGGTGCCGGTCGGGCACGCCGTTCCCACCCGCGCCCGCATGCGCACCAGGCGGTTCTCGCCATCATATTGATAGGCCCAGGAGGCGTCGGCGGTGAGATTGCCGTTGGCATCGTGGCAGACGCTGTTGCCAGCCACGGCGGTGTACTGGTTCAGGCCGTTGGTGGCGTAGACAGCCGTTGTGGTGCCGGCGGGATTGGCGTTCCACGCGAACAGGCCATTGGTCAGGCTCTCGGTGCGGATTTGCGAGGCGGGATTGCGGGTGAAGCTCCAGGTGGCGGCGTAGGTTCCCCCATTGGCCCAACCCGTCGAGGCGAGCCGCCCGAAGGCATCATAGGTGAGGTCCTGATCGACAGCGGTCCCCTGGCGGTCGACCCGGATGACTTCTCCCCGGACATTGGCATTGAAATCAATGCGCGTGACATTGCCGGGATCGCGGAGCTGGTTGAAGGCCCCGCCCGCGGTGTAGGCGTAGGTGAAGGTCTGATTGTCGGGGAACCTTAGGGACGTACGATTGCTGGCAACATCATAGCCATAGGTCAGCGTACGGGTCTGCGCGTCCATCACCATGGTGTTGGTGATGACCCGGCCATAGCGATCATAGGTGGTGGTCAACCCTTCGCCATTGATACTGCCGAACCGCGCCCTGGTTTGCAGCCCGCGAATATCATATTGGTAAAAGACGTCGGGCGTGAAGACAGCATCGAGGCCCGCGCGCTCAGGCACCGTCTTGCGTGTCATCCGGTTGAGATTGTCGTAGGTGAAGGTCAGCGTGGTATTGTCGCGGCGACGCAGGCTGAGGCGGTTGCCGTTCGCGTCATAGGTGTATTGTTCGTAATCGCTGAGATTGGCGACGCCCGTCTGCGTGGCGGAGGGGAAGTACCAACGTGTATGTCGATCGAACCCGTCATAGACCATCTCCGCCCGATAGCCGCGCGCATCGGTCATTGCGGTCATCTGGCCGTTGTCTGAATACTCGTAGGTCGCATAGGTGAGTTCGAGCGTGGTGCCGACACCCTGTTCGATTTCCACCACCCGGCTTTCGGCATCGTAGACGGTGCGGGCTATACGATCCTGCCCATTGGTGCCTGCCACCCCAAGCGAACAAGCACTGGCGGGCAGATTGGCGAAGGCAGCAGGGTTCATCCGCACTGCGCTGCACTGGGCACGATTGCGCGCATCATAGCTCGTTTGGGCGACATTCTCGACCGTTCCACTTGCCGAAGTGCGCACAACCACAGGAAGGCGTCGAGAATTGTATTCGCTTTGAACCTGGCGCACGAGCGTGAAGCTGGCGGTGTTAGCAGTGCCGTTGAGCAGAGTGCCATTGACGTAGCCGCTCTCAACCAGCGACGGTTGATCGTCAGACACGCGATAGGTGGTACGCGTAGCGGCGCGCGTATCAGCCTCGTTCACCGGCCCGATTTCCCAGATGCGCCGTCCGAGTACGTCGTACTGGTAGAAGACGGCATCAGAAGTTCCGGCTAGCGGGCCGTCCTGCGATAGCATTCGTCCGGCAGTGTCATAGGTGTAAGTGGTGGTGATGGGCGCGGCATTGACCCCGTCCGTAATCGTGGTTGTGGCCGGAAGGCTGGTCGCCCCGAAATAGGTGAAGGTCTGGACAAAAGAGTTGGCCGTACCGCAGGTGACGTTGACGCCGGAGGCATTGGTTTCGCAAATTTCCGTGCGGGTGATGCGCGGCGTGCATTGCGGCTGGGTGGACCCTGTCATGGTCCCGCAGGTTTCGCCGCTAATCGGTAAGGTTGTAGACCATGTGTTGATGGTCTTCCGTCGCCTGCCCTGCGCGTCTACCGGATCAAGCTGGGTCAGCACTCCGCCATGCCACCGGTCCGAAGTGTAATCGGTCTGGTTGTTCAGTGCATCGCGTGTCCATGTCGGCACAAAACACTGGTAGCCAAGGAGACAGCCCGTCCCAGAGTAACTTGCTGTCTGGACAATATCCGGCAAATTGCTCGAAGGCTTGTCCTCGGTACGATGGGTTACAAGATTGCCATATGTGTCATAGACCACTGAAACAGCATTGCCTTCGGGATAGACAATCCGCCGCAATCGGTTCTCGCCAGTGTATTGGTACTGTATGACGTTTCCGAGCGCATCTGTAACTGAATCAATCCGGCGTCGGGGCGGGTCATTCGTGGTGCCGCCAATGTCAATCGTATTGGTCACCTCATAACGTCTGTAGAAGCCTTCGGGGCCAGTAACGGTAATGCGGTCTATTGGATCATCAAATCCGACCAAGTTTGAGTTCGATGCCCAGGCAGCATCAGGCACCGTGACGTACTGGTAGGTTACACCATCGGTCGTAACGGTGCGCGTATCCGAACCCATTTGTCGGAAGGTTTCGAAGCTGTCTGTGGTCTCACCGGGAAGGCGCATCCGGCTTGCCTGAAATTCGGGCTGGGTCGGGTAAATGCTTATGTCACAGATGCACTGGTAAACACGTCCGCTCGCATCGGTGACTGAGCCACCCTGATAGGTCAGAAACGCGATCGGTACCGTCGGATTATCGACGCGCACGATATCTACGCGCTGCAAAAAGCCCCACAGATCGCTTGTTCCATTGGACATGTAGGTGAACTGGAGCGCATATCCCGATGTGCTGACCACCCGGACCGGTCGATGCCGAATCGCGTTGAGGATATTTGCGCTTTGGTATTCGATACTGATATCGACGCCGCCGGGATTGTAGATTCTCTCCGCCAGAAACTTTCGAACAGGAGGAAGGGGCACTCCGTTGTACATCTCGGTCTCGAGATGGAACTCCATCGAACGCCCGCTGCCTCCCTCGACATATCGATAGCCACCCAAGCCCATACCGATGCTTGCCTCATCGCCACCAAGGGTCAGCTGCGAACCATTGCCCTTTACGGATGTACAGCTGGAGAGTCCGCAAAGCCTTGGCTCGAACATGTCGGAGGCGATCCCGCCTCCTGAGACACGATAGATCTCGTCCGTGTCAGCCGGTTGCGAAGTTACCGTCACTTCCGCTGTTGGCATGAAGTTAAGCAGATCGCTGAAGGCCAACTCGGGCGCTGCAGGGATCGAAAGCGTCGGACGCTGCGATGTGCTCACATTGTTGGTGAGCAGGTCAATCCCGTTGGGGTCTTGCGCTACTTCCAGCGGCTCAATTTCCTGGCCATTGGCGGGAGAGGCGCCCAGCGTTCCTATCGCGGCGAGTAGCGCAGCAACAGCGACGCAAAGCTTGTGGCGGATTGGCACGACTGCACTCTGGTGGTTGCTCAATTCCTGCCCCTCCGGTCCCATGGCCCCAAGACCGCTTCCGCCATCCCGCACAGAGTGGCAGGCCTGGCACCTCGTTCACGCTCGAAATGTCGTTGTAAGTGCTCGCGCCAGGATGAGGTGATCTGGCAGATGTTATCGCGCCATCGTTCCTGACTTGCCCGATCGGTGAACGCTTCGCCGCAGGACACCACAACATAGCCCTCTGCGCGCATCGCAGGTTCATTTGAGGCAGGAAGGATTATGTTCATCGCGCTGCCATCGGTTAAGGGCAGGGCCATGCAGATTGTTGCAGGTCGAGCGGGCTCTGCTCTGTCTTGATCTTGGGCTTGGACGTGACCAGTGAATGTCGTCACCCCAAGCGAGAAGCAAACCAAGGCAGAGGCAAGCCGGCGGGATCTTGCGGCACCTGCCGTCATCCCAACAATGTGAAGGCGAACAATCATATGCCGCCTCCTTCACAACTTGATGTGCTGACAATCAGCGTCCCGGTCGCAATTGCACCAAGTGAATCCGCAACCGTGTACGTGAAGGAAGACGTGTCGAATTCTGGCCCGAAATCAACGCTTACGGAACTTGCTGAGACGATGTATGCGCCCGCCATTCCGCTATTTTGCGAAATCGAAACAAGCGACAGAGGGTAGTTGCCTTCCGGATCAGTGTCGTTGGCTGTCAAATTTGTGGTAACCACAAGAAAGCAAGCGCCGGAAACTGAATCAGCCACGGTTACCGGCGGACTATTCCCAGGAGGCGGGGTGGGTGTGGGCGTAGGGGTGGGCGTTGGTGTTGGAGCACTTCCTGCCGCTCCCGGATCGCAACCCGCCGAACTGCCGTCGTTGCTCGTTCGGTACTGCGTCCTGTTGCCGGCCGCGTCGTAACAAATTGAATGAACTTCACCGTTGTTGACGGTGCCAGTCGATGCCTGATCAATCAGCCGCCCAAGGACATCGTAGGAATAGGTTCGTGTGTCCTGCGCGATTGCGGCGGTTGCCACGCCGCCGAGAAGCATCACGGTCAATGCTGAAACCGGGGAGCGCCGATGCGCCATATTCGCTCCTTGCCCGCCAGAAACATCAAGCTTTCAGAGAGTTGACTGCTCGTCAAGCGAGCGAATTCCGCATTGCCGAAGCGCTAGCCTGCAACTGGCGCATTTCCGCCAGAAACAGGCCAAAATTTATTTGCAATTCGAAGGGATTTTCCTTGGAAGGAAAAACCTGATTACGCGCGACTCGGAGAAATTGTAGACGATATTCAAGCCAATACGGGCTTCCGCGTCAGTAACCGCGATCGAACAGCTCTTGAATGGCCGTTCTGGATCAGAAGAGGGCGCTTCTCACCCAACGGTGGAAAGGAGCCAGTCTTCAGCCGCGTTCCGCCAGCAGAACCTGCGCCACCTTGCGTCGCCCGTTCTCGCGTGAAAGCTGCACGAACACGTCGACGCTCTCGCGGACATAGTGTCGCACATCGTCGCGGCTGAGGCGGGAGCCCGATTGAAGCACCAACAGCACCAGTTGTTCGATGGCACGAGCAGGGGTATCGGCGTGGATGGTGGTCATTGAGCCGGGATGGCCGGTGTTGACTGCGCGCAGGAAGGTGAAGGCCTCCGCCCCGCGCAATTCGCCCAGGATGATGCGATCCGGGCGCAGCCGCAGCGCGGCGATCAGCAAGTCTTCTGCGGAAACCTCCGCCTCGCTCATCGCCCCACGTGCGGCGATCAGTCCGACGGCATTTTCGTGGCTCAGACGCAGTTCCTCGGTATCCTCGATCAGCACTAGTCGTTCTTCGGGCGGGATTTCGGCGAGGAGCGCGTTGAGGAACGTCGTCTTGCCAGTGGAGGTGCCGCCGGAGACGAGGATATTGCGCCGCTCGCGCACCGCCGCTTTCAGCACGGCGGTTGCTTCATCGGGGCCGATCAGCCGATTGGCGATAGCGGGATCGAGTGCGGCCTTGCCCGATGCCAGCCAATCGAACGCGCCCTCCTCGCTCCACTGATCGAGCGAAAGTTCGGGCGCGACATGTTTGCGGATGGCGATCACATGGCCTGCGCGCGTGGCCGGAGGGCCGATCACCTGGACCCGGCTGCCATCGGGCAGCG
>JBGSLI010000372.1:0-3508 GCA_041740775.1 Alteraurantiacibacter sp.
CGCGCTGGCTGGGCCTGCACCCGCGCGAATTCGGAGTGATCTGGCGGCTGGCGGATACCCCCGGCGAACGGGTGACGCGGCGGCAATTGCTGAAGGACGTGTGGCGGATCAGCCACGAACCTGAAACCAACAGCGTCGAAGTGCCTGTCTCGCGGCTGCGCGCCAAGCTGGCCGGGGCGGGCTTCGACGGCCTTGTCGCCACCGCTCCCGATGGCGGTTACCGGCTGGCTGAGCCTTCGCCCTTCATGTTCGCCAAGGAACCACCCGAAGGCGATGCGCTGGACGCCCATCTGCGCGATCTGGGCTGGGTGCGCGAACCTTTCGCCTGATTGTCCGGGCAGGCTTGTTCAACAGGGCTGGCGCAGCGCGGCGATGCCGGTTAGTCTGCCGGACAAAATCAATCTGGGAAAGAGGTTCACATGGCGACTTCGCCGCAATCGACGCTGGATGTTTCCCGGTTTCTGCAGGAATTGCCGTTCACCCGCTATCACCTCACCATCCTGGTGCTGTGCAGCCTCGTCACCTTTTTCGACGGGCAGGACTTCACCGCGCTGGCCTATGCGCTGCCCTACATCCGCGATGATATGGGCATCGGCGACGATATGACCGGCTATGTCAGTTCGGCGGCGTTTGCCGGGCAGATGATCGGGTCGCTGTTCGGTTCCTACCTCGGCGATATCTTCGGGCGCCGCCCGGTCATCATCGTGTGCACCATCGGCAGTGCGGTGCTGACCACCGCGGTCGGCTTTGCCGGTTCACCTGAGCAATTGATTGCACTGCGCTTTGTCTCCGGCCTCGCCATCGGCGGATTGCTGGCCCCGGTATGGGCGCTGGGGATCGAATCCATGCCCAAATCGATGCGCGCCACCAGCGTGGCGATCATCATGATGGGCTTTTCGCTGGGCGGGGCATCGGCCGGGCCGATCGCCAATTTCACCGCACCCTATTTCGGCTGGCAGGGCATCTTCTGGGTCTGCGGGGCGATGACGGGCGTGTTCGCAGTCATCCTGTTCTTCATGCTGCCCGAAAGCCCGCGCTGGCTGGTGGCAACCGAAAGGCCGCGCGACCGGATCGCCCCGATGCTGGCCCGCTACAAGCCGGGTTTCGAGGCGATGGCCTATGCACGTTTCGTGCTTAGCGACGAACGCAAAGTGCCCATGCATGAAGGCGAAACCAATGCGCTGTTCCGGCAATGGTTCAATTTCGTGCTGCGCATTGCCGAATTGTTCCGCGGCCGGCTGGCGCTGATCACCCTGTTCATCTGGGCCGCCTATTTCTGTTCCAGCTTCGCCATCTATCTGAAAAGCGCCTATGGCGTGATCTTCATGGAAAATCTGGGCATCGCCCGGCAGGATGCGGCCTGGCTGGGATCGATCGGAACCATTATCGGCGCTCTGGGCGGGGCCGCGCTGCTGGGCTTTACCGAAAAGCGCGGTCCGGGCTGGATCACGCTCGCCCCGCTGCTCGGCATTCCTTTCATCACCCTGATCGGCACCGGCTATGTGCTGGGCGGCCCGGCCTTCATCCCTTCGCTGCTGATCGGCGCGGTGATGGTGGGAGCAGGCCACGCGGCGGTGATATCGATCACCAGCATCTATTACCCCAGCGCGGTGCGATCGACCGGCGGCGGCTGGGCCAGTTTCATGGCCAAATTCGCCGCCGTGGCCGCGCCGATCTACGGCTCGCAATATCTTGCCGGGCAACAGGGCGCGCTGGACGGATACATGTTCACCGTCGTCTGCCTTGCCGGGGTGGTGTTCTTCATCCTCGCGCTGGCGCTGGTGGCGCGCGGCCTCAACGAGGAAAACCCCCGGCCCGCCGCCGCCCAACCCGCCGAATATGGACAAGACATGGTCACGCTTCGAAGTATTGCCGCCAACAATCCCGGCCGCCGCGCCAACTGGAAGGCGCTGGGGCTGAGCATGGAGGACATGGAAAAGCCCAAGATCGCGGTGGTCAATTCCTCCAGCGAACTGGCGATCTGTTATGCCCACCTGGATGGCATCGCCAAAATGGTGAAGGAGGAAATCCGCGCCGCAGGCGGCGTGCCGTTCGAAGTGCGCACCGCCGCACCATCCGATTTCATCACCGGCGCGGCCAAACAGGGCAGCTATATCCTTGCCGGGCGCGATATCATCGCCAATGATATCGAGGTGCAGGTGGAAGCCGCGCTGCTCGACGGGATGATCTGCCTCACCAGCTGCGACAAGACCCCGCCGGGGCATCTGATGGCGGCGGCGCGGCTGAACATTCCCACAATCCTGGTGATCGGCGGATACCAGCAGGCGGGCGAAATAGATGGCGAGCCGGTGGATGTGGAGGATGTGTGGTCGGGCCAGATCGGGGCGATCTTCGGCAAGCAGCCCAAATTCCCGATTCCGCAGATGGCCGAAAACGCCATACGTGGTCCCGGCGTTTGCGCGGGCATGGCCACGGCCAACACCATGCATTGCGTGGTGGAGGCACTGGGCATGGCACTGCCCGGCCACGCGCCGGTGCGCGGCAATAGCCCCAAGATGCAGGTCAATGCCCGTGCGGCGGGGCGGCGGATCGTGGAAATGGTGCAGGAGGATTTGCGCCCGCGCCAGATCCTGACCGAAGCCGCCTTCCGCAATGCGGTCGCCACCGTGCTGGCGGTCAGCGGCAGTATCAACGCCATCAAGCATTTGCAGGCGACGGCGGTGGAAGCCGAAACCGACGTGGATATCTTCGCGCTGTGGGAGGAGATGAGCGATGTGCCCGTGCTTTCCGCCGTGCGCCCCACCGGCAAGGTGCGGATCGAGCAATTCGAAGATGCCGGCGTCGCGCGCGCCACATTGAAGCGGTTGCTGCCGCGCATTTCGGGCGAGGCGCTGACCGTGACCGGACGAACGCTGGCCGAAAATCTGGCGGACTACGAAATCGAAGGGCCGGATGTGATCCATCCAATGGAGGACCCCGTCGGCCCCGGCCCCGCCATCGCCATCCTTCAGGCAGCATGGCCGATACCGCTGTGGTGCGGCTGGGCATCCGCGACGGCAGCCGCCCGGAGGAATTCACCGGCACCGCGCGCGTGTTCGAGGATACCGCAAGCTGCATGGCGGCGATCGAGGCGGGGGAAATCAAGCCGGGCGATGTGGTGATCGGTCGCAATCAGGGGCTGAAGGGCGGCCCGGCGATGGGCGGCGGGGCCAGCCTGATCCTGTTCGCGCTCGATGCCGCAGGGCTGGCGCAGACCACCGCCTTTGTCACCGACGGGCAATTGTCGGGCCTGTGCCTGAAGGGGCTGACCGTGGCCGAAGTATCGCCCGAAGCGGCAGAGGAGGGCGCGCCCATCGGGCTGGTGCGCGATGGCGATATGGTGCGGATATCGGTGGCCGGGCGTAGCCTCGATCTGGATGTTCCGGCGGCCGAACTGGCGCAGCGCAAAGGCCCCGGCTTTCGCACCGGAGCAAGCGGCTATCTGGCCAATTTCCGCGAGGCCGTGCGCCCGATGCGGACCGGCGGCGTGCTGCGGCCGGAGAACGGC
>JBGSLI010000373.1:0-2775 GCA_041740775.1 Alteraurantiacibacter sp.
GGGCGTGGCGGGCGGTCTGGGCGAAACGCAGGCCAGGCGCTCGGGCCTGCTCCACGATGCCCTGCGCGCGATGGCGGGGGCCACCAGCGAAGCCGAGGTGCGGCAATTGCGCCAGAAGCTTGGCGTGTTGCCGGTGTTCAAGCGGATCGACAGCTGTGCCGCCGAATTCGAGGCGGTCACCCCCTATATGTATTCGACCTACGAAGCCCCCAGCTTTGGCGAGGCGGAGAACGAGGCCTGGCCTTCGGACCGGGAGAAGATCGTGATCCTTGGCGGTGGGCCGAACCGGATCGGGCAGGGGATCGAATTCGACTATTGCTGCGTCCACGCCTGCTTCGCGCTGTCTGCGGCGGGCTATGAAACGATCATGATCAACTGCAATCCCGAAACCGTCTCGACCGATTACGACACGTCGGACCGGCTCTATTTCGAACCGCTGACCGCCGAAGACGTGCTCGAGATCCTGCGGGTCGAACATTCGCGCGGAAAGCTGAAAGGCGTGATCGTGCAATTCGGCGGGCAGACGCCGCTGAAGCTGGCGGCGGCGCTGGAAGAAGCGGGTATCCCCATTCTGGGCACCAGCCCCGATGCCATCGACCTTGCCGAGGACCGCGAACGCTTTGCCCGGCTGGTCAACCAGCTGAAGCTGAAACAGCCCGAAAACGGCATCGCCTACAGCCGCGACGAGGCGATGGCGGTAGCGCATCGGATCGGTTACCCAGTGCTGCTGCGGCCCTCCTATGTGCTCGGCGGACGGGCGATGGAAATCGTCGATTCGGACGCGCAGCTCGACAATTACATCGCTACCGCCGTGGATGTATCGGGCGACAGCCCGGTGCTGGTGGACCAGTATCTGCGCGACGCGATCGAATGCGATGTGGATGTCTTGTGCGATGGCACCGAAGCGGTAGTGGCAGGCGTGATGCAGCATATCGAGGAGGCGGGCGTCCATTCGGGCGACAGCGCCTGCTCGCTACCGCCTTACAGCCTGCCCGACGAAATCATCGCTGAAATGGAGCGGCAGGCGCAGCAGCTCGCCTTTGCCTTGAAGGTGCGCGGGCTGATGAATGTGCAGTTCGCGGTGAAAGAGGATGAGGTTTACCTCATCGAGGTAAACCCGCGCGCCAGCCGCACCGTGCCTTTCGTGGCCAAGGCCACCGGATCGCAGATCGCCAAACTCGCCGCGCGGGTGATGGCGGGCGAAATGCTCGCCGATTTGCCCAAGGTGAAGCGCGAGTTCGATTATGTCGCGGTGAAGGAAGCCGTGTTCCCCTTCGCCCGCTTCCCCGGTTCCGATCCGGTGCTGACCCCGGAAATGAAGAGCACGGGCGAGGTGATGGGGATCGATAAGGATTTTGCCACCGCCTATATCAAATCGCAGATCGCCGAAGGATCGATGCTGCCCGAAAGCGGCACGCTGTTCGTATCGGTAAAGGATTCGGACAAGCCCCACATCCTTGAACCCGTCCGCCTGCTGCTGGAAAAAGGCTTTCGCGTGGTGGCGACGGGCGGAACCCAGCATTACCTTGCCGAACAGGGGTTGGCGGTGGAAAGGGTGAACAAGGTGGCCGAGGGCCGCCCGCATATCGTCGACAAGATCAGCGATGGTGAAATTGCGCTGGTGTTCAACACCACCGAAGGCTGGCAGAGCCACAAGGACAGCCAATCGATCCGCGCTTCGGCGCTGCAAATGAAGATCCCCTATTATACCACCGCGGCCGCATCGGCGGCGGCGGCCAGCGCCATCGTGACCGTTTCTGCGGCGGATCTTGCAGTAAAGAGCCTGCAGGACTATTATAGGCAGAATTAGACACCACTCTCTCCACCCAGATCAGCCCCGCGCCATCCGCCTTACAGGCGGGGCAGGGCGTTTTTGACGGGTGGCTCAGGAAAGACAGGCAATACGATGCAGAAAGTGCCGATGCTGGCAGAAGGCTATGAAAAGCTGACGGCAGACCTCAAGGCATTGCGGGCCGAACGCCCCAAGATCGTCGATGCGATCGAGGAAGCGCGCGCGCATGGCGACCTCTCCGAAAACGCCGAATATCACGCCGCCAAGGAACGCCAGGGCCAGGTGGAAGCGATGATCGCTGATCTGGAGGACAAGACCAGCCGCGCGCAGATCATCGATCCGGCCTCGCTTTCGGGCGACAAGGTGATGTTCGGCGCCACGGTGACGGTGCTGGACGAAAACGATACGCCGCTCAGATACCAGATCGTCGGCCAGGCCGAAAGCGACGCCAGGGTCGGCCGCATTTCCTACGAAAGCCCGCTCGCGCGCGGCCTGATCGGCAAGAGCGTGGGCGACGAGGTGGAAGTTACCGTGCCATCGGGCGAGAAGTTCTATTCGATCGAAAAGATCGAATTCATCTGAGAGAGCTTGTGATTTCCCGCGCGTGCGGGAATTCACCGATGTGCTCTAAGCCGCCAAATCCGGCTCCAGCAGCTTGTGGAGGTGGACGATGACATATTTCATCTCCGCATCGTCCACCGTGCGCTGTGCCCAGGCGCGCCAGGCTTCTTCGGCATCGGCGTAACAGGGATAGAAGCCTACAACGTGGATATCCTTCAGATCCTGGAACTGCGTGCCCTGCGGATCGATAACCCGACCGCCGATAACGAGGTGGAGCAGTTGCTGGCCGTCTGGCATCGGATGGTCCCCTGAAACGCGCGTGAAATGCAAAGCAATAGCGCGCCCTGTTAGGAAATCCGGCAGGGCGCGCAAGCGCTAATTTCGGCAGCGGGCGGGCCGGTTCAGCGGCGGCCTACCGCGCG
>JBGSLI010000374.1:0-2207 GCA_041740775.1 Alteraurantiacibacter sp.
GCTTCGTAAAAGCGGTTGCGCGCCGCGCCGGTGCCATCATTGCCGGTGGATTGCCGCCAGTTGGAATGGGTGGCGATGACCAGATTGCGCGCCGGATCGATGAAGATGCCCTGCCCGAACAATCCGCTGGCTGCATAGGCACCGCCGGGATAGGTCCACCATTGATAGGCATATCCGCGCCCGAATCGTCCGGTTTCAAACGCCGGGGTGGTGGCTTCGGCAAACCAGCCATCGGGCACCACCTGCTCGCCGCCTGCCACGCCGCCTCCCATCGCAAACAGGCCGAAACGCGCCATGTCGCGCGTGCTGGCCTGGATGCAGCAGCCCGAAATCTCGCTGCCGCTGGACGAAAGCAGCCATGTGGCATCCTGTTCCATGCCGAATGGTGCCCACACCTTTTCGGAAAGATAATCGGCCAGATCGCGGCCCGTCGCCTCGCGCACCAGCACGCCGATCAGATTGGTTTCCCCGGTGTTGTAAAGCCAGCGCGTGCCCGGCTCCGCCTCGCGCGGCAATTGCCGCATGTAATCCACCAGCGCATCCCCCTGCGGATCATCGGGCACATGATCTGCAAAACGCGCCACGTCGCTTTGCGGATCGGAATAATCCTCATTCCAGCGCACGCCGGAACTCATGGTGAGCAATTGCCGGATGGTGACATCATCATAGGCCGAACCGCGCATATCCGGGATATATTTGCTCACCGGATCGTCCAGGCTTTCGATATATCCGTCCAGCAGCGCCGCGCCCACAAGCGTGGAGGTGAGGCTTTTGGCGACCGAGAAGCTGGTCCACTTGCCCTCGCGCGAAAAATCGAGGCCATAGCGTTCCAGCACCACCTCGCCATCCAGAACCACCACCACGGCGGCGGCGTTCTGCCCTTCGATGAAGGCATCCATATCGAAGCCGGGCAAAGCCAGCGGCGAGCCGTCGGGCAAGGGATAGGTTGCATCACCCGCCGCAATCACCCGCGCCTCTGCCAGAGCGGGAAAGGCATCGAGCGCGCGGAAGGCGGCGGTGCGCGTGTCTTCGGGCCAGAACAGCACATTGCGATCAGTGGGCATGTGGGCGATCACCGCGCGCTGATCCTTGTCGAGCGCGGCAAAGCCGATGCCGCCCGCCGCGAGCAGCGCCACTACTGTCCCCACCAGCCATTTGTTCATTCCGCCACTCCCTTTACCAGCGTCGCCTGGCTTACCGTGATTCCGCCGCCGCGAAATCCGCCTTCGCAATACATCAGATAAAACCGCCAGAGATCGCAGAAGCGCCGGTCAAAGCCGGGAGGCAGGCGATCCTCACTGGCGGCCCGGTCGAAGCTTTCGCGCCAGAGCCGGAGCGTTTCGGCATAATCGCCGCCGAAATCCTCCTGATCGGTCCACGCCAGCCCGCGTTCTTGGGCGAGACGGCGAAATTCGCTGGTGCGGATCAGCAATCCGCCGGGGAACACATAGGCCTGGATGAAATCCGCGCTCTTGGCATAGGCATCGAACAGATCGTCGCGCATGGCGATGAACTGGATCGCCGCGCGCCCGCCCGGCTTCAGATTGCGGGCGAGGCAATCCATGAAGGCGGGCCAGTATGCGCGCCCCAGCGCCTCTGCCATTTCCACGCTGGCGATGGCATCGAACTGGCCTGCGGTATCGCGGTAATCCTGTTTCAGGAACTGCACTGCGGGATGGTGCTGCCGCGCAAAGGCCAATTGCGCGTCGGACAGGCTGATCGCGGTTACCTGCGTTCCGCGCGCGGCGAAATGGCCCGACAATGCGCCCCAGCCGCAGCCGATTTCCAGCAGGCTGGCGGGATTGCCGAGCCGTTCTGCCAGCCGTTCCCACTTGCGATGCTGCCCGGCTTCCAGATCGTCACCCGCCAGCGCATAGGCGCAGGAATAGCTCATCGTGGGATCGAGCCAGGCGGCATAGAAATCATTGCCCAGATCATAATGCGCATGGATATTGCGTTCGGCCTGCCGCCTGGTGTTGCGGTTGAGCGCGTGCAGCAGCCTTGCCGCCCAGCGCCACGGCCCCTTGGCGCGCGCGGTATCGCCCATTGCGCCGGCATTGCTGACGAACAGCGCGAACAGGCTGACCGGATCGCTGCTCGACCATTCGCCCGCTTCCCACGCCTGGTAGAGGCCCACCGAACCCGCCGTCGCCACCCGCAGAAGCCCGCGCCAGTCGTGCAGGGTCACCTCGCATTCGAAGCCGGGC
>JBGSLI010000375.1:0-5215 GCA_041740775.1 Alteraurantiacibacter sp.
GCAGCACCGCGATCAGCGCCATGTTGACGAAGAACAGCCCGGCCCACACGCCGGGCCGCGCATTGGGCCGCACCGGTGCGGTTGGGACCGGGGCGGCCATCATGCGTCCTCTCTTTGGCGGCGCAGCAGCGGGCACGGCGCGCAGCCGCGCGAACCGTTTGTCGCCATCCAGGCCAGCATGGGCAGGATGATGAGCATCGTGCCTGCGCCATCCTCCTCAAACCATCCGCCCGCAATCGCCAGCGCGTAAACGAGGATGACGGCAGCCCAGATGAGCGGTTTTGCAATCGGTTTCATGTCAAGCTCCCTTGAAGTGATGTAAAGGTAACTAGACATGATTCGGCATAATGTCAAGTGACCTTGCCAAAATGAATGGTGTGCTTGACGTAACGAGCGGGCGATGGGCCGTTCTGCGCGAGGGAGGCCAACGCATACGTTTTCAGGTTCCGTAATCGCAGCTTGTGCGGCACAAGGGGCGGCAAGGGGCATCATGGCCCCGCAAACGGGAGATTGCGTGAAGCCGCCCCAATCCGCCATCGAAGCGCTGTTTGCCGGCCGCCACGCCGATCCGTTCGCGCTGCTTGGGCCGCATGACGGGACGGATGGCACTTTCGTCCGCGCGATCCTGCCCGGTGCCGAAACGGCAGAGGCTTACTCGCTCAACGGCGCAAAGCTGGGCAAGCTCGCCCGCGTGGATGATCGCGGGCTGTTCGAAGGCAAGCTGCGCGGGAAACCCAAACCTGTGAAATACCGCTGCCAGGGTGGCGGGGCCGACTGGTGGGTGACCGATCCTTACAGCTTTGGCCCGGTGCTTGGCCCGGTGGACGATCTGCTGATTGGCGAGGGCACGCATTTTCGCCTGTTCGACAAGCTGGGCGCGCATCTGATTGCGCATGAAGGCTGCGACGGCGTGCATTTCGCGGTGTGGGCGCCCAATGCGCAGGCCGTCAGCGTGGTGGGCGATTTCAACGACTGGGACGCGGCCCGCCATCCGATGCGCAAGCGGCTGGATATCGGCGTGTGGGAGATTTTCCTGCCCGATATCGGCCAAGGGCGCGCCTACAAATACCGCATTCTCGGCCCCGATGGCGCGCAGCAGCCGCTGAAGGCCGATCCCTTCGCCTTTGCCAGCGAGTTGCGGCCAAAGACCGCCTCAGTCACCGCGCGCCCGGCCAAGCCTGATTGGGGCGATGATGCGCACCGCGCGCATTGGCAAGAAGTCGATCCGCGGCGCGAGGCGATCAGCATCTACGAAGTGCATCCCGGTAGCTGGCAGCGCGACGATAACGACTGGTTCCTGAGCTGGGACGAAATGGCCGCGCGGCTGATCCCCTATGTCGCCGAAATGGGCTTCACCCATATCGAATTCATGCCGGTCAGCGAACATCCCTATGATCCAAGCTGGGGCTATCAGACCACCGGGCTTTACGCCCCCAGCGCGCGCTTCGGCGGGCCGGACGGCTTTGCCCGCTTTGTCGATGGCGCGCACCGGGCTGGCATTGGCGTATTGCTCGACTGGGTGCCCGCGCATTTCCCCACCGACGATCACGGGCTGGCCAATTTCGATGGCACCGCGCTTTACGAACACGCCGATCCGAAGCTGGGTTTCCATCCCGACTGGAACACCGCGATCTACAATTTCGGGCGGCGCGAAGTGGCCAGCTTCCTCGTCAACAACGCCTTGTTCTGGGCCGAACGCTATCATGTCGATGGCCTGCGCGTCGATGCGGTCGCCTCGATGCTCTATCGCGATTACAGCCGCGAAGAAGGCGAATGGATCCCCAATGCCGAAGGCGGGCGGGAGAACTGGGAAGCGGTGGATTTCCTGCGCGCGATGAACCGCGCGGTCCACCGCGAACATCCCGGCATCCTCACCATCGCCGAGGAATCGACCAGCTGGCCCGGCGTCTCGCAACCGGCATGGGACGAAGGGCCGCGCACCAGCCTGGGCTTCGGCTTCAAGTGGAACATGGGCTTCATGCACGATACGCTGCAATATATGGCGCGCGATCCGGTGCACCGGAAACACCACCATGACGAGATCACCTTCGGCCTTGTCTATGCCTTCAGCGAGAATTTCGTCCTGCCGCTGAGCCATGACGAAGTGGTCCACGGCAAGGGCAGCCTGCTGGCCAAGATGAGCGGCGACGACTGGCAGAAATTCGCCAATCTGCGCGCCTATTACGGGCTGATGTGGGGCTATCCGGGCAAGAAGCTGCTGTTCATGGGGCAGGAATTTGCCCAGCGCCGCGAATGGAGCGAAGCGCGCGCGCTGGATTGGGACCTGCTCGATGCACCTTCTCATGCCGGGGTGAAGGCGCTGGTGCGCGATCTGAACCACCTTTACCGCGCCAGACCTTCGCTGCACGCGCGCGATTGCGAGGGCGAGGGGTTCGAATGGCTGGTGGCGGACGATGCCGATGCCTCGGTTTTCGCCTGGCTGCGCAAATGCCCCGGCCAGCCGCCGGTGGCGGTGATCTGCAACATGACGCCGACGCCGCACGATAGCTATGGCATCGGCCTGCCGCATGACGGGCGCTGGGACGAAGTGCTCAACACCGATGCGCAGGAATATGGCGGCAGCGGCAAGGGCAATCTGGGCGGGGTTACGGTGGAAGATGGGCAGGCCACGCTCGTCCTGCCGCCCTTGTCCACCATCATGCTGGAATACAAGGGATAAACATAAAGGCAGGAGAGGTTGATGAGAGAGAAGTATTCGCATCCGCTGGCGCGCGATGCCATGGCCTATGTGCTGGCGGGCGGGCGCGGCAGCCGCCTGCTCGAACTGACCGACCGGCGCGCCAAGCCCGCGGTCTATTTCGGCGGAGTGTCGCGGATCGTCGATTTCGCGCTGTCGAACGCCATCAATTCGGGCATCCGCCGCATCGGTGTGGCCACGCAATACAAGGCGCATTCGCTGATCCGCCACATGCAGCGCGCGTGGAACTTCATGCGCCCCGAACGCAACGAAAGCTTCGACATCCTGCCCGCCAGCCAGCGCGTTTCCGAAAGCCAGTGGTATGAAGGCACCGCCGATGCGGTGTTCCAGAACATCGACATCATCCAGGCCCACGCGCCCAGATACATGGTGATCCTGGCGGGCGATCATGTGTACAAAATGGATTACGAACTGATGCTGCGTCAGCATGTGGAAAGCGGCGCGGATGTCACCGTCGGCTGCCTTGTCGTTCCGCGCGAGGAAGCGACGGGCTTTGGCGTGATGCATGTCGATGCCAGCGACCGCATCACCGCCTTTGTCGAAAAGCCCAAGGACCCGCCGGGCATTCCGGGGCAGGAGCACATGGCGTTGGCGAGCATGGGCATCTATGTCTTCGACACGCAATTCCTGTTCGATCAATTGCGCCGCGACGCCGCAGACCCCAATTCGAAGCGCGATTTCGGTGGCGATATCATCCCCTGGATCGTCAAGAACGGAAAGGCGCAGGCGCACCGCTTTACCGATTCCTGCATCCGTGCGGCGGATTCCATCGAGGAATACTGGCGCGATGTGGGCACGGTGGATGCCTATTTCGAAGCCAATCTGGATCTGACCGACGTGGTGCCCAAGCTCAATCTGTACGATCGCGACTGGCCGATCTGGACCGATCAGATCGTCGCCGCTCCGGCCAAATTCGTTCATGACGAGGACGGGCGGCGCGGCCATGCGATCTCCTCGCTGATCAGCCAGGATTGCATCGTTTCGGGCGCGCTGGCGAAAAAGAGCCTGCTGTTCACCGGCGTCAAGATGGGCAGTTTCTCCAGCGTGGAGGAAGGCGTGATCCTGCCCTATTGCAACATCGGGCGCGGGGCGCGGCTGAAGAAGGTGATCCTCGATTCGGGCGTGCGCATCCCCGAAGGGCTGGTGGTGGGCGAAGACCCGGAGCTGGACGACCGTCGCTTCCGCCGCAGCGAAAAGGGCGTGTGCCTGATTACCAGGGCGATGATCGACAAGCTGGAGGCCTGATGGCGATGGTCCGCGTCCTCTCGGTTGCTTCCGAAGCGGTGCCGCTGATCAAGACCGGCGGGCTGGCCGATGTGGCAGGCGCGCTGCCCACAGCGCTCGCCCCGCACGGGGTGGAGATGACCACGCTGTTGCCCGGCTATCCGGCGGTGATGGCGATGCTGGGGAAGGCGCGCGCGATTCACAGCTGGGATTCGCTGCTGGGCCACCGGGCGCGCCTGCTTTCGGGCAAAATCGGTGGTCACAGACTGCTGGTGGTGGATTGTCCCGCACTGTTCGCGCGCGAGGGCGGGCCGTATGGCGATGCCAAGGGCAAGGACTGGCCGGACAACTGGCAGCGTTTCGCCGGTTTCGGCCGTGCCGCCGCCGATCTGGCTTCGGGCAGGGTAAAGGGACGCAAGTTCGATCTGCTCCACGCGCATGACTGGCAGGCGGGCATGGCGCTCGCTTATCTGCGCTTTGCCAGCGACAGGCCCGAACTGCCTGCGGTAATGACGATCCACAACATGGCCTTTCAGGGCTGGTTCGACGGCAGCATATTCCCCCGCCTCGGCCTGCCCGCTGCGGCATGGTCTGTGGACGGGGTGGAAAGTTATGGCGGCGTGGGCTTCCTGAAGGCGGGGATGCAATTGGCCGATGTCATCACCACCGTAAGCCCCAGCTATGCCGCCGAAATCCGCCAGCCCGAATTCGGCATGGGGCTGGAGGGGGTGATCACCACGCGCGGAGATCGCGTGCGCGGCATCCTCAACGGCATCGATCCCGCAGTGTGGAACCCGCAGGCCGACAGCGCCATCGCCGCCCCCTTTTCGCGCCGCAAGCTGGGCAGGCGCGCGGCCAACAAGCGTGCGATCGAACAGGAATTCGCGCTGGATGAAGGCGATGGGCCGATCTTCACCGTCATCAGCCGCCTGACCTGGCAAAAGGGCATGGATGTGCTGGCCGAAGCAATCGATCACCTTGCGGGCGTGGGCGGGCGGCTGGCGCTGCTCGGATCGGGCGACAAGGCTATCGAAAGCGAATTGCACAAGGCCGCCGCGCGCCATCCCGGCCGCATTTCCATCCGCATCGGTTATGACGAGGCGCTCTCGCACCGCCTGCAGGCCGGAGCCGATGCGATCCTGGTGCCCAGCCGGTTTGAACCCTGCGGTCTGACCCAGATGTATGGCCTTGCCTATGGCACGCTGCCGGTGGTGGCGGCGACAGGCGGCCTTGCCGATACGGTGATCGGGGCCAGCCCCGCCACTTTGGCCG
>JBGSLI010000376.1:0-7971 GCA_041740775.1 Alteraurantiacibacter sp.
GCGCCGGGGCACTTGTGGAGCGCGCGGTATTCGTGATCGACCTGCCCCAACTGGGCGGCTCGCGGGCGCTGGCCGAAGCAGATATTGCCGCCCACGCGCTGATCGCTTTTGACGGGCACTGATCGCCGCGCAATATTGCGGGCAACAGGGTGCGCGCGAACACGCGGGAATGGCCAAGTGCGCGCAGGCGGGAGAAAAAGGGGCGCTCGTGCATTATCACGATGACGGGGCGATTTTTCAGGGAGGTTCATGGAACAGCAGGCGATCATGATCGCGCTCGTCGGTGTGCTCGGCATCGGCGCGCAATGGCTTGCCTGGCGCACCGGCTGGCCCGCCATCGTTCTGATGCTGGCAGCGGGTTTCATCGCCGGCCCGGTGCTTGGGCAATTGGGCTATCCCCTGCTCGATCCCAAAGCCGCCTTCGGCGATCTGCTCGAACCGATGGTGGGCATCGGCGTGGCGCTGATCCTGTTCGAAGGCGGGCTGAGCCTCGATTTCCGCGAATTGCGCAAATATGGCGGCGGCGTGTGGCGGCTGGTTCTGCTGGGCGTGCCAATCGGCTGGTTGCTGGGCTCGCTCGCTTCCTATTACATTGCCGGGCTGGTGTGGCCGGTGGCGATCCTGTTTGCGGGCATTCTGGTCGTCACCGGGCCAACGGTGGTGCTGCCGCTGCTGCGCCAGTCATCGGTGCAGCAGCGGCCCGCCGCGCTGCTCAAGTGGGAAGCGATCGTCAACGATCCCATCGGCGCGCTGTGCGCAGTGATCGCCTATGAATATTTCCGCGCCACCCAGGCCGGCGGCACGGCCTTTGAAGTGGTGCCCGAAATCGCCCTTGCGGGTGTGCTTTCGGGACTGATCGGCTATGCCGCCGCATGGCTGGTGGGGTGGAGCTTTCCGCGCGGGCTGGTGCCCGAATTCCTGAAGGTGCCGGTGCTGCTGGTAGCGGTGGTGGGCACTTTCGTGATCTGCAACGGGATCGAGCACGAGGCCGGGCTGGTGGCGGTTACGGTAATGGGCGTGGCGCTGGCCAATATGCATGTCTCCAGCCTCAGGAGCATCCACCCCTTCAAACAGAATATCGCCGTGCTGCTGGTATCAGGCATTTTCATCCTGCTCTCCGCCTCGCTCGATGTGAGCAAGCTTAGCTATCTTAACCCGCTCACGGTCGAAGGGCTGCGGCTGTACCTGTTCCTGCTTGCGCTGCTGTTCCTGGTCCGCCCGGCCACGATCCTGCTGTCCTTGCTGGGCAGTTCGGTGCCGTGGAACGAAAGGCTGTTCCTCGCCTGGATCGAGCCACGCGGCATCGTGCTGGTGGCGATCAGCGGGCTGTTTGCGCTGCGATTGTCCGAACTGGGTTATGGTGACGGATCGATCCTGATCGGGCTGAGCTTTGCCGTGGTGGTCACCACCATCGTGGCGCACGGGTTCACCATCGATTTTGTCGCGCGGATTTTGCAGGTGAAGGGCGCATCGCGCCCCGGCCTGCTGATCGCCGGCGCGACCGAATGGACCGTCGCGCTGGCCGAAATCCTGCACAAGTCCGGTACGCCGGTAATGATCGTCGATTCCTCGTGGCGGCGGCTCAAACCCGCCCGCGTGCTCGGCCTGCCCACCTATCACGGTGAAATTCTGAACGAGGCGACCGAATACAATCTGGATCTGGCGCCGTTTCAGTCGCTCATCGCCGCCACCGACAACGAAGCCTATAACGCGCTAGTCTGTTCCGATTTCGCGCCAGAAATCGGCACCGACAAGGTGTACCAGCTGGGCGAAGGCGCAGATGACGATGATCACCGCGCACTCCCTGCATCGCTGCGCGGCCGAGCGTTGTTCGCATCGGGCCTGGGGGTGGAAGACGTTCACCAGCGCCAACAGGCCGGCTGGGTATTCCGCCGCACAAGGCTTTCCGAACAGTTCGATCTGAAAGCCGCGCGCGAAAACCTGCCCGAAGCGGCGAATATGCTGCTGCTGATCAAGCCATCAGGTGAACTTAAATTCTTCACCCACGCCGCCGCGCCCGAACCGCAACCGGGTGACCAGATCATTTCCTTTTCGCCGCCCCGCGGGCAGAATGCGGCAAAGGCGGCGCGGCGCGCCGGGCGCGAAGCTTCGCGCAAGGCCGCCGGAATCGTTGGCGGAAACGATGCTGACGGAAGCGATGCCGGCAACGATGCCGGAAACGAAAGCAGCGGGCAATCCGCGACCGAGCCCGCATGATGAGCAGGACCCAGCCGATGACCACACCCACCCCTTCACCCGCACCCGTCACGCTGGCCTTGCTGGCACTTTCCACCATCGCGCTGACCGCCTGCGAATTGCGGCAGGAGGGTGCCGACCAGGCCGCTCCGCCCGATCCGGCAGAGAGCGCCACCCTCACTCCCTCGCCAAGCGAAAGCGCCACCCCCGCCAACTCCATCCTGCGCGATGATATTGCGCCCGAGACAATTGTCGAACTTCCGCCCGAGCCTGTGGCGCTGACCATCCCGTTCCCCGATGGCACGGAAATCACGCCACGCGCCCGGCAGATGCTGGCCGGGATACTCCGGTCCGATGCCGTGCAGCAGGATTGGCCGGTAGTGATCGGCGGCCATACCGACAGTTCGGGCAATGATCAGGCCAATCTGCGCACTTCGCGCGCGCGCGCCGAAGCGGTTGCCGCCTGGCTGGTGGAACGCGGGGTGGACGATGCGAGGATTGTGGTGATCGCCTTCGGAGAGCAGAATCCGGTCGCCCCCAACGCCCTGCCCGACGGATCGGCGAACGAGGCGGGCCGCAGCGCCAATCGCCGCGTCGAATTACGGATCGCTCCTCCCGTAGCCGGACCCGCGAGCGCGGCGGATGCAGGCGAAACCGCAGCAACCCGGTAAGATCAAGGCTTGACGTAACCGCCCCGCCGGTGGCAATCGCGGCGGCGCACCCGGGCGTTGGTCCAGGGGCGCGGGTATAGCTTAGTGGTAAAGCTCCAGCCTTCCAAGCTGGCTATGCGGGTTCGATTCCCGCTACCCGCTCCAGTCGCTTGTTCGCCGATGTTCACATCTGTCTGGACATTCCCTCAAAAACCTCGGTATTCTGTGACCTAGCCGGCCATCTACGTCCAAGGCTGTTCATTCAAAGCCGCCTACTTAAGGGGGCCAGGATGGGGGCCACGCAGGTTGGCTAATTGGAGTGGCCCCCAGCGTGGGGGCCACATCAGGCCGAGGAGGCGGGAATCATGGCGCTCACCGACATTGCAATCCGGAACCTCGTCGCCACGATCATCGTCCCGGAACCGCTCGGCATAGGTGTGCAGCCATATCAGCTTGCGGCCCAGCTTCGCCGTGTCAGCAAAAGTCTTGCCATCCTTCGTCAGCGGGACGCGTGGACCAGGGGTTTCGAGTTCATTCCAAAATCGGCGGGAGTATGATTGCCCGCCAAGGGCAGCGTAAACATAGGCAGCGAGGTCCTCTGGCGTGATCAGCGCATCGTATTGCTTGCTTAGGCTGTCTAGCAGGCCTGCGGTTACATTTGCATCGGTCGCCGCACCATCGCGGTAGAGAGGGATCACATCCTTGCCGCCGAAGGAGCCTCTGAAATGGTGGAGGTCCGGCAAAGCGCTGCATGCAGTTAGGGCAGGGCCAAGCCCAAGCGGTGTGGTCATTAACGTCGTAAAAAAGCATTGCTTCCCAAGGGTGTCTTGCAATTCTTTTCGGAGGTAATCGCCGAAGCGTGGATCGATTAAGCCAAAATGGCGATCAAACGACCGGAAGGCATATGTTTTGGCCGTCGGCTCAGGAGTTTCTGTCTTCAACTGGTAAACAGAAGGCAGAGATTTGTCGCCTGGTCGCCAGGTGGTCTTTCGGTCTCTGCTTTCTTTGAACAGCATTTTCCGATCTTTCGGCTTTGCAGCAATAAGCTTGGCATAACGCTCGGATAAGACTGCTTCGGTCTCCCCAATCGGCCAAGATCGCTTGAACTGTGCTCCGGAATGGGTCCACGGGAACAAGTTCTCGATTTGCGGCCAGTCGGAATAGTCCCCGGAACCCTTCGGGAGAAAAGGCTTGTGCCAACCGTCCGGGCAATCACGCCAGGCGAGTTCGCCAAAGCTCTCGATAGCTTCCAACTGCGCCAGTTTGTCCTCACGGGAAGCACCCTCGATCTTCGCGTAATGCACCTTGGCGGGCTTGTCGGGTGTCGGCTTTTCCACCCGAACCCCGATGGCGATGGCTACTGGGGTCTGGATGTTGAAGACATTCGGTGTTTTCCGGGTCCCCAGATTGTCGCCCCCCAGATCGATGATCCAAAGTTCATCGAAGGTGCGACGCATCATCTCGCGCATGCCGACGAAGCCGGGGCCAGCCAGATAGCTGGATGCGGTGATGTAGGTGACTATGCCACCGCAGGTTTGCTGTTCGAATAGTCGCCAAAGTGCCCAGCGCCAAAAATAGACGTAGTCGTTGTAGAGGTTCTTGAGGTGAACGCCTGCGCCGACTTTCGTCGCTGGATCTGTGAAGTCCTTGAGGAGCGGTGGCTTTTCGCCCTGCTTCTCCTGATCAGCACCAACCTGATCGCCAAACCTTACCCAACCGCCCTTGCGCTGAGTGGCGGTGTCTCCCTCTTCGATGGTTTGCCGATCATAGGGCGGGTTGCCGAGGCACACGACGATGTCGCCCCCCTGCTTTACCTTTCGCGCTGCCTCATGCTCTTGCGTCAGCGCCTTGTGCGTCAGGTCTATTCCCTTGGCACAGAGACAAGCGGAACGAAGTCCAGGCCGACAAGCGCAACTCGTCACAAGCCTTGGCCATCGATGTTTTCGGGACAATACGGTCAGTGGGCGA
This sequence comes from Alteraurantiacibacter sp., assembly GCA_041740775.1. GTDB lineage: Bacteria > Pseudomonadota > Alphaproteobacteria > Sphingomonadales > Sphingomonadaceae > Alteraurantiacibacter. The sequence goes on from JBGSLI010000376.1 coordinate 4,815, forward strand.
GGAGCGGCATAACACTGTGCTCGATGCTCTTGCGGCCCAAGCCGGCCTGCCTCCAGGTGGCCCATGGACGCTTGAACTGGAATGGATGGATCCCCAGAACCACCTATGCGAACCCCGCCAAACGCAGGTTGACGCGATTGCGATCGGAGCCAACGCCATCATGGTAATCGAGTGCAAGTTCACCGAACCCGGCGGTGCTTGCAGCCAGACGCGCAAAATCGCTTCCGGTCCGGGAGCCGGGCAGCGGCAATGCAGCGGGCACTATGCATGGCAAATCAACCCTCGCACCCTGACTGAGGCAAGCTGCGCTCTTTCCGGCAAGGGAATCCGATATTGGGAGGTGGTCCCGTTCCTGTTTGCCTTGGAATCAGCCGCCACTCACAGCCCGTGTCCGTTCAAGGGCGAAGCATTCCAGTGGATGCGAAACATGGCGCTGGCCCACGAGCTAGGGCGGCTGCACGGCAAGGGCGCTCGCTGCGTGATCGCTTATGCTGCCGGTGGTGGCTTTCCGACCGAAATCAAAGCCCGCGATCTCGGCTGGCTTCCGCCGTTTGCAAGCGGGGCGTTGCCGCCCTGCTGCCTCTCATATCAGCAGATCATCACCCTGGCCGATCAAGTCGATCCCTCACCGATGTGGGGTGATCTAGCGCGCTGGGTTGAACGCAAAGTCGCGCAGTCGCGCACGGTGCGCTAGAAGGTCAGCCTTCTCGGTCGTTCTATCAGTGGCGCAAATGCTGCGGCAGCTTGAACCGATCGACGGAACCCATAGCCCCTCGGATGCCGCTTGCTGGCGGGCGACCGCCTTCACATGCGATCTCGATACCGCCTGCGTTGAAGTTCATTCCACCAACGTCTGCTGTCGGTGGCTTGATCAGACCCGGACCAATCACCCAAGGCGAATAGCCAGTTTCGAGTCTGAGGTCCGCTTTGGACGATCGGAGGAGGATGTGATGCGGGGTGCTGGCAAAGAATCTTGACCTGACAGGTGCTGAACCGGGCAGGGGAATGATTACAGCGGACGTGTGCGGCCCGACGCCTGGCTGTTCATGTTTGCGAATAGTCGCGGTCAGGAACTCCGCGATCTCGTCATGGGTCAATGGCGGCTCGGCATCACGTAAGTGGGTTAAGATGCGTTCGCGTTCTTGATTGCCGATCTCCAGGCCGATGGAACTGATGCAGCCCGCGCCCTTCCGCCAATGGCGGGACGACTGATAGAAGCTGTAAACCCCGTTTCGCTGCAGCGCCATTTCACACAAGAATGGACGAACAAGGCCCCTCCGGTCGAATTGGTGGCCGACTACGCAAACATAGATAATCTGCCCGGCCGTGATGTGCTGCGGCAGTTCCGTGCTGATTGTCCTAACCGCCTTCCCTACGTCCCAGTTATTTGGAGTGCGGCCCAGGCGCACACCGCCCCGATCATCCGGGCCGCGAACATTCGGTTCGCCTGAAATGAGTTGGGCTATCCATTCGTCTGTGGGGATGTCCCCGATGAAGGCCTGTCCAGCGTATCCGATAGACACGATGGCGTCCCGTGCACGGTAGATCAGAAGCTTATTAGCAATTTGGTCGAGCGGGCTGATTGCCCGACCTCGCTGCTGCGAGACCAAGCGATCTCCTACTTGGACGGCGATGCCGTGACAAGCGAAGGACAGGATAAGCGTCAAGCGCCCAGCCGTTGTGGAGCGTTCGCGAATGGTGGCTTGCCATGTATCCTGCGAAAGAGATCGATGAGTTCGACTTCAACCTCAACCGGCACCCGTCCGGGAGTCTCTTTCCAGGCAACGAGGAGACGATCGATAGCGGGCAATTGCCAGATCAAACGCCCACCCCAATGCCCGACGGGTTTGCCCGCACCGAAATCGGCATATTGAGTTAACCGGCGTCTCAACTGGTCAGCCTTGCCGATATAGACAACTTCGGTGTCATCCACCCAATTGGCGACCAAGGATTCAAGGGGAATTGTCGGGTCTTTGCCTTTGAACCTCCCGCCGCAACTCTTCTCCGCGAAGATCACAGGAGCGTCGGCGCCATAGGTTACGACATACACGCCACCTGTTCGGGGACAGGAACTGCCCCGAATGGCGGTGAGCGGCACCCAGCCTTCAAAGCCGTTGTCTTCGAGATCCACTCTGGTGAATTGCATCGTGCCAGAATAGCGCGGGATTGAGGCTGCGCAATGGGATGAGCATCCAGCGCTCGGGACTGCACGGACTTCCGCTCAGGTTCGCTCCCAACCGGCAATAATGGGGGCCATATTGGGGGCCACTTGTCTAGTGAAGGATTCCACATTGCAGTTTTTCAGGGGTTTATATGTCACAATTGGATTCCCGCTACCGCTCCAATCCCCCATTCGCCCACGTCCGTATCTGTCTAGACAGACCCCCTAAACCTACGGTATTCTGCGGTTTCCAGGCCGCTAGCGTTAACTCGCGTTCGTCTCCAGCCGCAATTCGCTGGGGGTATGATTGGGGGGTCATGTCAGAATGTTGGCAGAAACGGCGAGAGACTAATTATAGACGGACAAACCTTTGGGCGATGCCGCTAGTGAAAAGAACCTCGATCTAATTTGCTAACATCGCCCCTCCCCGAAGAATGCACCGCGATGTGTGGGAGAACTTTCGGCAACCGCCGCGATCTGCGCGCGATTGCCAATCATCATAACCTCTCCCGATGCGTGTTGCACGTCAGCCCTGATCGCGGGCGGTGAAGTGGCGGGTGTGCGGATTATCGCAGGCAAAGAGCGTGTAGTCGGCATACCATTCCTTCTGCCCGCGCGCCTGCGTCAGCAGATGTTCGGCATCCCGGCCCCATGCGCGCGCCGATGCTTCGTCCTGCCATTCGGAAAGCGCCACCACCTCGCCATCGTCGGCGGCATAGGATTTGAACGCAAGGAAGCCGGGCTGCCGGCGTGCGGCTTCCTCCATCCGCGCGGCCTGCGCATCATAGGCGGCGCGGTCGATACCGGCGCGCTTGCGGTTGCGGAACACCACCAGATACATGAGCCTTCCCTACCCCAGATTGGCGTCGGCAATCGCCACCGCCAGCGCGTCAGCCGCATCGGCTCCGGCGATCGCCGCGCCGGGCAGCAACACGCGCAACATCGCCTGCACCTGCGGCTTTTCCGCAGCCCCTGTGCCCACCACCGCCTTTTTCA
>JBGSLI010000377.1:0-2058 GCA_041740775.1 Alteraurantiacibacter sp.
GGACGCGCGGATCGCAGCAGGCCCAGCGCCAGCCGCGCGCACCACGCCAGCGCCCCCAGCAGGATCGCCAGCGCCACAACGCCGCCTTCGATCACGATCTGGATCAGATCATTGTGCGCCTGGTTCATGTAAAGCGTGGACAGCATATTCCCTGGCTCATAGCCCTTGAAGGCATCGGCAAAGGATCCGAAGCCCGAACCGAAGGGGAAATAGTCCTTCGCCATTTCGATGAAAACCGGCAGATAGATCCAGCGCGCTTCCTCCGCCGCGCCGACTTCGAACAGGCGCGAAAAGGCGGTTTCGCGGGTGCTGAAGAACAACGCCACGGTGGCCAGCCCGGCAGGAATTGCCACCAGCAACGCCGCCAGCGCGATCCAGCGCCGCTTGTGCATTTTCCGGCCGCCGACCCCGTGGAAAAGCTGACTTCGGCTCGCCATCCAGGTTGCAACCAGCACGCATGGTGCCAGCAGGCCCAGCCCGGCGCGTGATCCGGTCAGAATCACCAGCGGCACGATCAGCACGATCAGCGCCATGCCCACGGTCAGGATCACCCCGGCCGATTGCCGGTGCTTGCCGATCCCCGCGATATGATAGCCGATGCCGATCACCAGCCAGCACAGCAGCACCGCCTGATGATTGCGGTTGGCGAACAGGCCTACCGGATTGGCATCATTGGTGATCCGGTAGAGATAGAGCAGATCGAGCCCGAGCGCCTGAAGGAAGGCGAAACCCGCGCTCACCAGCGCCACCAGCAACAGCAGATTGACGGGCAAAGCCCGCCTGCCCTGCGGCAAGCCGGCGACAAGGCCGATCATCGCCAGCGGCACGAACAGGGAGAAAAAGGCATTCCAGGTCCGGCTCGGATCGAGCGAAAGCGGCATCGCGCTCCCCTCGATCCCGAAAGCATTTGCCAATGCCACCACCGGCTCGCGCCCCGGAAGCGCGGTCCAGACAGAGGCGGGCAGCGGCACGAGTTGCAGCAGGCACAAACCCATCAGCGACAGCACGATTACCGCCGGACCGCGAATGTCGCGCAGGCGTTCCCGGTCCAGCACGAGGTAGGCGTAGGCGCAATACAATACCGATAGCGGGCGCAGCAGCACCAGCGAGGTGATATCGGGGCGCGCGCCGCCGCCAGTCAGCGCAACCAGCACGACGAAGGAAATCAGTGCGTGGACGCGTGCCTGCGGCGAGGCCAGAGCTTCAGCAAAGCGCGATAAGGCAGGTCCCGCAACCCGGCCTTTGGCAATTGAGGACGGGGAGCCGGTGTCCTGCCTTTCCGACGATATTTTCATCAGGAATCTTCTGTTCTTATCGCCCGGAACGCCGCCGGACATAGTGGCGCAAGAACCCGCCATGCCCGTGCTGATTCCCCATCATTGCACGAACATGGGTCAATGGCAGATCGGATTGCGCGATGCAACATAAGGCGCATCCCGGCCTTATCCGCCGACCGCCGGGCGTGGCGCGGCCTCGCCGATGACTTGCGCCGGATTGCCGCCGACGATGGCCTTGGCCGCGACATTGCGCGTAACCACCGCACAGGCGGCCACCACCGCCCCGCTCCCGATCGAAACCCCCGGTCCGACAAAGGCCGATGCTGCCACCCATGCCCCTTCTCCCAAGCGAATCGGCGCGGCAGTCAGCGGAAATGCGGGATCGCGGAAATCATGGCTGGCGGTGCACAGGTAGCTCTTCTGGCTGACGATGGCCCGCGCGCCGAGCGTGATTTGCGCAACATTGTAGATATCCGCGCCCGGCCCGATACAGCTTCCCTCGCCCATCTCCAGCTTCCACGGGGCCCAGATGCGGGCGGAAGGATAAGGATGCGCTCCCCTGCCCACCTTCGCCCCGAACAGGCGCAGGATGAAACGGCGCCAGGAATGCAGCAGATTGGGCGTGGGCCGGTAAAGCAGCAGCCACGCCGCCGACCACACCAGCCGCGCCAGCCGGACCGCGATGTCCAGCCGGCCCAGCACCAGTGGCGGTGTCCTGTCCTGCATCTGTCGCACCGCCCTTTTCCCGTTTGATTGCGGCGCACCCTCTATGCCAGGCGAA
>JBGSLI010000378.1:0-1945 GCA_041740775.1 Alteraurantiacibacter sp.
ACCGCGCGGATGGCGCTGGACAACGCCGTTGACGCGGTGGGTGCCTCGTCGCTGGCGGCAGGCCACAAAACCCTGATTCCCGAACTGATCGGCCACCTGCGCGATGCCGGCCGCGCCGACATCAAGGTGGTGGCAGGCGGCGTGATCCCGCCGCAGGACTACGAATTCCTCCGCCAGGCCGGGCTGCAGGGGATCTACGGGCCGGGCACGAATGTGGTCGAGGCGGCAGCGGATATGCTGCGGCTGCTAGGGCACAATATGCCGCCTTTGGGGGATGGGGAATGAGCTGGAAGCGGATCGCATTAGTAGCACTCGCGCTCGCACTTATCCTGATGCTTTGGTTCGCAGCGGGCTTTTTGGTGGCGGTCTTTTCCACCAATCCGCCCCCTCCTATTCCGGGCTACGAGAACATGGTCGGCTTCGGTCGTTATTGTGTTTTCGGGATCATTTCCCTGCTGTTGGGCATCGTTGCTGGTGTTGTTCTTGCGCGGGCTGGTGGCTCGGAAGGGTCTGACTAATGTTCCAGAAAATCCTCATCGCCAATCGCGGCGAAATTGCCTGCCGGATCATCCGCACTGCGCGCCGTATGGGCATTGCCACGGTCGCGGTCTATTCGGATGCCGATGCGCGCAGCCCCTTTGTGCAAATGGCTGACGAGGCGGTGCATATCGGCGCATCGCCCGCCAGCGAGAGCTACCTCGTCGCCGAGAAGATCATCGCCGCGTGCAAGCAGACCGGGGCGCAGGCGGTGCATCCGGGCTATGGGTTCCTCTCTGAACGCGCGAGCTTTGTCGAAGCACTCGCCAAGGAAAATATCGCCTTCATCGGCCCGCCCGCCAATGCCATCGCCGCGATGGGGGACAAGATTGAGTCGAAGAAGCTCGCGCTGGCAGCAGGCGTCAATGTCGTCCCCGGTTTTGTCGGCGAGATCGCCGATACCGAACACGCGGTGCGGATCGCGGGCGAGATCGGCTATCCGGTGATGATGAAGGCCAGCGCGGGCGGCGGGGGCAAGGGGATGCGGCTCGCCTATTCCGAGGCCGACGTGCGCGAAGGGTTTGAGGCGACCCGGCGCGAGGGGCTCAATTCCTTCGGCGATGACCGGGTGTTCATCGAGAAGTTCATCCTGGGCCCGCGCCATATCGAAATCCAGATTCTCGGCGATCAGCACGGCAATATCCTCTACCTGAACGAGCGCGAATGCCCGATCCAGCGCCGCCACCAGAAGGTCGTCGAAGAAGCGCCATCGCCTTTCGTCACGCCCAAGATGCGCAAGGCGATGGGCGAGCAATGCGTCGCGCTTGCGCGGGCGGTGGGCTATTTCAGCGCGGGGACGGTGGAACTGATCGTCTCCGGCGCGGACCCTACGGGCGAGAGCTTCTACTTCCTCGAAATGAACACCCGTTTGCAGGTGGAACATCCCGTTACCGAAGCGATCACCGGGATCGACCTTGTCGAACAGATGATCCGCGTGGCGGCGGGCGAGAAGCTGGCGTTTGCGCAAGGCGATATCGGCATCAACGGCTGGGCGATCGAGAACCGCGTCTATGCGGAGGACCCCTATCGCGGCTTCCTCCCTTCAACCGGGCGGCTGGTGCGGTACAGGCCGCCATCCCCATCAGGCGAGGGGGAAAACGGCTATGTCCGCGTTGACGATGGCGTTGCCGAAGGCGGCGAGGTGTCGATCTTCTACGATCCGATGATCGCCAAGCTGATCACCTGGGCGCCCACGCGCGATGCGGCGGCAGACCTCCAGATCGCCGCGCTCGACCGGTTCGAGATCGAAGGGCCGGGCCACAACATCGATTTCCTCTCCGCGCTGATGCAGCACCCGCGCTTCCGTTCGGGAGATATCACCACCGGTTTCATCGCCGAGGAATATCCCGACGGGTTCGAAGGCGCGGCAACCTCGCCCGCCATGCTGCACGCCGTCGCCGCTCTGATC
>JBGSLI010000379.1:0-2762 GCA_041740775.1 Alteraurantiacibacter sp.
GGGCTTGCAGCAGCGCGGGCTTGAGCGCCTGATCGACGCGCGCCGCAACATCCGCGCCATCCGCAGCTGAGCGCAAGGCAGAAAGGGGTTCAGCCCGGCGGCGGGGCTTCTTCGGCCACATCGTCTGCATCCTCCACCGCCAGCCCGTGGCGCATCAGCATCGGCACCTGGGTGAAGGTGAAGAGGAAGGTGAGTGGCAGGAACAGCCAGAGCTTCATGCCAAGCCAGGATTCGAAACTGACCAGCCATACCAGTGCCGAATTGAGCGCGCACAGGAAGATGAAGAACACCCCCCAATTGCGCGACAGCTTGAGCCAGCCCTCGTCGCTCAGCCCTTCGAAGGCGGCTTCGAGCAGCACCTTCAGAAGCGATTTGCCCCTGGCAAACCCCACCAGCAGCACCACCGCAAACAGCGCATAGACGATGCTGGGCTTCCACTGGATGAAGCGTTCGTCCTGAAAATAGATCGTCAGCGCGCCGAACCCCACGATCATCGCGGTGGATAGCCACAGCATCGGGCTGACCTTGCCAAGCCGCCATTTGCTCACCGCCAGCGCGATGACGGCGGCGACGATGAAGGCTGCCGTTCCGCGAATGACCGCGAAAATCTCCCCGCCCATATCGCCTTCCGCTTCGGGCGAGAAATATTTGTAAGCGAGGAAGAACACCAGCAGCGGGCCGTAATCGACCGCGACATTGAGCCAGCCGGATTTGGGTTTGGGTTTGGTTTCGGTCACGTGTCAGCCTTGTTTCTTCGTCATTGCGAGGAGCCGTAGGCGACGCGGCAATCCAGTTCCAGCGCTTGTGATTGGTCGATATGTCAGGAGATGGATCGCTACGCTACGCTCGCAATGACGAGATATGAGCATCACGCCACTCCCGCAATCACGCGCGCCACCAGATCGGGATCGAAGGGGCGCAGATCGTCCAGCGTCTCGCCCACGCCGATGGCGTGGATCGGCAGGCCGTATTGCTCTGCCGCCGCCACCAGCACACCGCCGCGCGCGGTGCCATCCAGCTTGGTCATGATCAGGCCGGTGACTCCCGCCACCTCCTTGAAGATTTCGATCTGTTGCAGCGCGTTCTGGCCGTTGGTGGCATCCAGAACCAGCAGCACATCATGCGGCGCGGCGGGGTTTAGGCGGCCGAGCACCTTTCTGATCTTGGCCAGTTCGTCCATCAATTCGCGCTTGTTCTGCAATCGCCCGGCGGTGTCCACGATCAGCGCGTCGATCCCGGTATCGGTTGCCTGCTTCACCGCATCGAACACGATGCTGGCCGGATCGCCGCCTTCAGGGCCGGTGATGATCGGCGCGCCGATGCGGTCTGCCCATACTTTCAGCTGGCCGATGGCGGCGGCGCGGAAGGTATCGCCCGCCGCCAGCATCACGGAATAATCCTCTTCCTGCAACCAGTGGCCGAGCTTGGCGATGGTGGTGGTCTTGCCGCTGCCGTTGACGCCGATCACCAGGATCACCTGCGGGCGGGGGAAGGCGGTGATTTCCAGCGGCACCGCTACCGGGCGCAGGATGGCGGCGATTTCTTCGGCCACCGCTTCCTTCAGCTCGCGTTCGGTCATGGCGAGGCCAAAGCGCTTTTCCGCCAGTTTGCTGCGGATGCGCGCGGCAGCGGCGGGGCCGAGATCGGAGGTGATCAGTGCGTCCTCGACCATGTCGAGCGTGGCGTCGTCGAGCCTGGCGGTGCCGACCACGCCGGTGAGGTTTTCCGCCAGCCGATCGGAAGTCTTGCGAAAACCGCCGAACAGCTTCTGGGTCCAGCTGGTTTCGCTCACGTGAGAAGGCCTTCCGTAATCGCAGATGGAGTGATTGTGGCGATGGTGCCGCGCGCGGTCCCTTCAGGCAGGGCCACCCGCGCGAAGTTTTCAGCATAGCCGGTGCCGTCGGCTTCGGCGAGAACGCGCAAGGTTCTGCCCACAAGGCTTTGCAGCCATTCGCCGTGCGCATGGCGCGCCGCTGCGCGCAATTGTGCGGCGCGCGCCTTGATCACGCCGCTGTCCAGCTGCGGCATCCGCGCGGCGGGCGTGCCCGGACGCGGCGAGAAGGGAAAGATGTGGCCATGCACCACGGGAAGCTGGGCGATGATCGAAAGATTGTCCGCATGGTGGCCCGCGCTCTCGGTGGGGAAACCGGCGATGATATCGGCACCGATGGCGATATCGGGCCGCTGTTCGCGCAGGCGCTGCACCAGATCGACCGCATCGGCGCGGCTGTGTCGGCGCTTCATCCGCTTGAGGATCAGATCCGCCCCGTGCTGGAGGCTGAGATGCAGATGCGGCATCACCCGCGGCTCTGCGGCGAGCAGGTCGAACAGCAGCGGATCGATCTCCGCCCCGTCGATCGACGACATGCGCAGGCGGCGCACTTCGGGAAAGGCGCGCAGCACCTCTGCCACCAGCACGCCCAGCTTCGGCGCGCCGGGCAGATCGTGGCCCCAGCTCGTCACATCCACGCCTGTCAGCACCACTTCGGGCGCGCCCTGTTGCAGATGGCGTTCCACTTCGCGCAGCACCTGCGCGATGGCAAGCGAGCGGCTTGGCCCGCGCCCCTGCGGGATGACGCAGAAGGTGCAGGCATGATCGCAGCCGTTCTGCACTGCGATGAAGGCGCGGGTATGTGCCGATGGCACTTGCTCCGCGCTTTCGGTTACGTTCCAGGCGCGCGCATCCAGCTTTTGCGCATTGGGCACGATGCCGTCCACTTCGGGCATGGCGGTGATCTGTTCGCGCTCGATTTCCGCTGCGC
>JBGSLI010000380.1:0-2037 GCA_041740775.1 Alteraurantiacibacter sp.
GGATGCCGAAGACGGCCTCGCCGATGTCACCATCCCCGCGCGTGCCAACCATACGAGCTGGGTGCGCGCGCCGCGCGGCGGGGTGACGCAGCGATTGCGCAAATCGGGCGACCGGGTGAAGGAGGGCGATGTGCTGGCGCGGGTGAGCGGGCTGTTCGGCGAAGACCCGCACGAAATGACCAGCCCGATCGGCGGCATCGTGATCGGCCACGCCACGCTGCCGGTGGTGCATCAGGGTGATGCTCTGTTCCACATCGCCGAGATCGCCAATCCCGAACAGGCCGGCCAGCGCGTCGCCTCGATCACCGAAGCGATCCGCATGAGCGAACCGCCGGGCACCGCGCAGCGCATGATGGACGAGGACGAGGTGATCTAGCGGTTCGGCGGCGTCAACGCACCACGATGGAGCCTGACATGCCGAGCGCCGAGTGGCCGAAATGCGTGCAATCGAGATCGTAACCGCCCGCCGCCGGGATCAGCCGCAGTTCTACCCGGCCTCCCGGCGCAATCTCCACCTCGCCATCGGTTATGACCGAAGCATCACTGGCTGCAATCTGCGCCGCCGCGAAGAAACCGGGCGCGGAGAAATTGTGCCCGCCGTTTGCGTTGTTCACCAGCACAAGCACCACCGGTCGATCCGCCGCGAGGCTGACGGTGCGCGGTTCGAAAGCGAAACTGTCGAGCACCACTTCCACCCGCTGCGCATCGGCAAACGCGATCGAAGCGGGCGCGATGCGTGGGGTTATCGTCTGCGGAATGCCGCAGGAAGCGAGGAGCACGATGAGCGGCACGGCGAAGAGGCGGGAGGCGAACATGGGCAATGCTCCTGAAATCCGGCACCCCTGCCGGGGGGTGGTTCTACGCCAGGCGCGCCGCAGGTTCTACCGCAAATCCTCCGGCAAGGTCGGCGTGTTCAAGATCCCGATGAACCGCTGCCAGCGCGCGTCGATATCAGCCCCGCCCGCTTCCACCGCATTGCCGACGATCTCCTCGCCCAGTCCGTAATTGATCACATAGCTGCGATAAGCCTGTGCGAACCGCAATTGCTGTTCGGCTCGCGCACGGCTGTTCAGGCGATAATGCATCTCGGCTGCGATCGCCTCATCATGGGTCATGTCACCATCAAGAAACGCAGCGGCAATCGTATAACGGGCACCGATCAGTTCCCCCAATGCCTCTCGCAGAACGTAGTAAGTCTCGATCTCGCTGGCGTCGATGCCTGCCAACGGCGCCAGCACATCGCGTTCGTATTCCATCTGGCTGGTGCCTGGAAAGGCCAGCTTCACCCCATATTCGGCGCTGCCTTCGGATATGATCGCGCGCGGGGAATAGAGCGGCAGCAAGGTGAATTCGATCTGGCCGAGCGCATTCACCCGGTCGCGCTCGATCAGCGCGGAATAGACGTGGTGGCCGGGATAGGCTTCGTGGCAGCCGACATCCACCGCGCGATCGAGCCTTGTGGGCAGATCGGTGTTGATCTCGATCACCGAGTGGTAATCACCCTGGTAATAGTTGAACCCGCCCCACGGCTTGTCGGTGACAAGGCTGAGCGAGAAGCTCTCGCTTTCGGGCAGCGGGATATGCGGCAAGGTGCGCGCGCGGCATTCGGCCACGGCGGCATCGATAACGGCACGCAGACGATCATTGGGAATGATAAAGTGATCCTGGAAGGCGTTGAGCCGTTCGTTCAGCGGGCCATCGCTGGCATCGCCCGGCACCAGTTCTTCGATCCGTTCGAGAACCGGATCGAGCGTGGCAAGGTCGATCAGTTCGGGCCGCACGCCGAACAGGCCCTCAGCCTCGTCCTGAAAGGGGATTTGCTCGCCGCGCAGCATCCGCAGCCGCACCTTGGCGGAATTGAGCATGGCGCGCAGAAAGCGCACCCGTTCGGCCTCAACGCTGCCCGCCGCTACGGGCAGCGAGCGCAGCGTGGCATCGAGCGCGATCACCCGCGCCTGTAGGATCGGCAGCGTCATCCCGGCGTCTTCCGCGGTGGCGGCAGCGGCCAGTTCAGGCGGCCCGTAATAGGCATCGACA
>JBGSLI010000381.1:0-3718 GCA_041740775.1 Alteraurantiacibacter sp.
GCAGGGCCAGCGCCAGCGGGCCAGGGGCGCGCCGCGCCTTCATTCGCGTCCGCCTGCAAGCACCGCGCGCACCGAGGTTTCGAGTTCGTCGAGCAGCATGGCGCTGGTCGCCGCATCGAAGGTTTCGGTCCCCAGCAGCAAGCCCAGCGAGGCGCGCGAATGGCGCAGCGTTATCGCCATGCCGAAGAGGAATACCGTGATCGCTTTGGCACGTTGCGGATCGCATTCGGGGCGCAACAGGCTCACCTGCTCCACCAGCGCCTCGATCAGCGGCATCAACCTGGCCTGCATCAGATCGCGCACCTGCGCCGAAGGATCCTGTTGCTCACGCCCGATGAACAGCGCGAAGGGCGCGCTCTGTTCGCTCAGCATGAAGGCCCCGGCAGATCTTATTACCTTGCACAAGGCCGAAAGGTGTTCGTCCCGCGAGGCATCCGCGCCCGGCATTTCCGCCCGGTCTGCGCCCAGAATCGCCACCAGATGATCGAAAATATGTTCTGCTGCGGCCAGATACAGGCCTTCCTTGCCGCCGAAATGATAGGTGATCGAGGACATTGGCGTGCCCACCGCCGCGGCAATTTCGCGCGTGCCCACGCCATCAAACCCGCGTTTGCCGAAGCGTTCTATCGCCGCAAGGATGAGCCTTTCGCGCATTCGCCGCAATTATTCGTTCGACTGAACAAATTCAAGCGGCAAAAATGCGGAACTGTTCCTAAACCGGCAGGCCGACGTAATTTTCGGCGATACTGGTCTGCGCCGCGCGGCTGTTGGCGATGTAATCGAGTTCAGCCACCTGCATCGCGCGTTCGAACGGGCCATGATCGGGGAAGCGGTGCATCAGCATGGTGAGCGACCAGCTGAAGCGTTCCGATTTCCACACCCGCGCCAGCGCCCGGTCCGAATATCCGGGAATCGCATCATTGTCCGAAGCCTTGAAGAAGCGCGTCAATGCCTCGGCGGCGTAATGCACATCGCTGGCGGCAAGGTTCAGCCCCTTGGCCCCGGTAGGCGGGACGATATGCGCCGAATCGCCGCACAACAGCAGCGAGCCGTGGCGCATCGGCGCGAACACGAAGCTGCGCAGCGGGGCGATGCTCTTTTCCAGCGCCGGGCCGGTAACGATATTGGCGGCAGCCTGCGGGCCGAGCCTGGTGGCCAGTTCTGCCCACAACCTGTCATCGGGCCATTGTTCCACCGTATCGGTCAGCGGCACATCGATATAATAGCGGCTGCGCGTTTCCGAACGCATGCTCGCCAGTGCAAAGCCGCGTTCGTGATTGGCGTAAATCAGTTCGTGGTTGCACGGCGGCACATCGGCCAGAATGCCCAGCCAGCCGAACGGATATTCGCGCATATATTCCTTGCCCACCGATGCCGGAACCGCTTTGCGGCTGGGGCCGTGGAACCCGTCGCAACCGGCGATGATGCGGCAATCCACCCGGTGTTGCTGACCGCCCTTGCTGTAGGTGACGAAGGGCGCATCGCTCTCGACATCGTGAAGCTGCGCATCTTCGGCTTCGTAGATCACTTCCAGTCCGCGATCCTCGCAGGCTTCCATCAGATCGCGCGTCACCTCGGTCTGGCCATAGACCACCACCTGCTGCCCGGTCAGCGCGGCGATATCGATGCGGATCAGCCGTTCGCCATCGGCCAGGTTGAACCCGCCGTGCGGCAGGCCCTCGGCCTTCAGCCGCGCATCGAGGCCCAGCCTCTCCATCAGCGAAACGGTGATATTTTCCAGCACGCCTGCACGAATCCGGCCCAGCACATAATCGGGAGACTGGCGCTCTATCACCACGCAATCGATGCCTTCGGCGCGCAGCAGATGGCCGAGCAGGAGGCCGGCCGGCCCCGCTCCGATAATGCAAACCTGGGTCTTCATGCAGGATTCTCCTAAAAAGGTGCCATCAGACGGTGCGCGGCGGCACCGATCATGCCCCCTACTTCTTCTGGCCCCGCCCCGGCAAGCTGCGCCGCGCCTATCGCGATGCTGCTTTCCACGATATCCCGGCACCGGTCAAACCGGCGTTCCTCATAGGCGGCGAGCGCCTGTTCGGCGCTGTCTGCGCGTTCCAGTTCCTCGGCCAGCACCACCGCGCTTTCCACCGCCATCCCTGCGCCCGATGCAAGATGCGGCGTGGTGGCGTGGACCGCGTCGCCCAGCAGCACGATCCGCCCGTCATGCCACGGGCGCGGCTGGATTCTTGCGGCCAGCGGGCGATAATTGACCCAGTCCTCGCGCGTCATATTGTCGCGGATCCAGCCTGCATTGCCGCCGAAATCGGCCAGATTTTCCTTCATTCCGGCAAACAGTTCCTCATCATCGAAATGCTTTTCGCGCCGCTGGTGCGGAGTCAGCATCCACAGATAGACCTGTTCCTGCCCGCAACGGGTGATGCCGACGGTGAATTTGTGACCGAAATACATCTCGCCCTTTTCCAGGCTGGGCGGCCGGGCGATCGAGATACGCCAGCAACCCTGCCCGGTGGGTTCCGGCTCACCCATATGTGCAAAGGCGATGTCGCGCACCTTGCTGCGCACGCTGTCCGCACCGATCACCAGATCATAGGTGCCGCCGGTGCCATCGGAAAATGCCACCTTCACCCCGCCTGCGACATTTTGCAGATCGTCCACGGTGATGCCCAGCCGCACGGTGCAGCCCGCCGCGCGCACACGCTGCTGCATGATCTGGTGGAGCACCGGGCGCATGATCCCGCCGGTGGCGGGCAGGCCCTTTTCCAAAGGCGGTTCATCAAGATCGTGCAGGAATTTGCCAAAAAAGGTGAAGATCGCCGATCCCGGCGCGATCGCGCCTTCGCGGGCGATATCATCCACCATGCCGAGGCGTTTGTAGGCCCGCAGCGTTGCCCCGGTGATGGTGATCCCCGCGCCGTAAACGCGCCAGTCGGGATCGATATCGATCAGTTCAACCGCCACGCCGCGTTCGGCCAGAGCGATGGCCGCAGCCATGCCGCCAATCCCGCCGCCCACGATCAATACGCTGGATATGCTCGAAATCATCGCCTCAATCTCTCCGCTGAACCCTGTTGCACCTTCCTCTAGTGCCGGGCCTGCGCATCCGCCAAGCCCGCAGTTTGGATGGCGCAATATCGATCCTGCCGGACGCTTCGCTGTGACAGATGCCAGGCTATCGATTCAATCCACGGGCGGGACAGGCAAGGCGCGGCTATTCAGGCGCTGAAATGATTTCCGGCAATTTCCCAGTGTTCCACCACCGGCGGCGCAACGAAAAACGGGCCCGCCAGTTCGCGCCAGCGGGCAAAGCCTTCCGATTCGCGAAAGGTCACCATATGCGCTTCCACACTGTCCCAGCCGACCACCAGCCGATATTTCGCGGGATCCTCGATCACCCGTTCCAGCCGCATCGAGCGGCACCCTTGCGCGGTGCGGAAATGTTCGGCGGCGCTGGCAACGGCGGCCTCGAACGCGGCGGCGCGGGCGGGATCGATGGTGAGATAGGCGATTTCGGTTATCATCACGCATCAATGCCGGTTCGGGCGATGCGTTACAAGCGGGGAGAATGCGGGCGATGAGAGTGCTGGTAACCGGAGCGGGGGGCTTTGTCGGCCGCCATATCGTGCGCAAATTGCTGACAGCAGGCCACGCGGTCACCGGGCTGGACACCGCCGCCGGGGGCATTCCCGAAGGCGCGCGCGCGATCACGGGCGATCTGGCGGATGCACAGCTTCGGGCAGCG
>JBGSLI010000382.1:0-3709 GCA_041740775.1 Alteraurantiacibacter sp.
TGCCAGCCCGGCACTTCCCGCTTCGGGCAGCACCACCGGCAGCACGCCGCGCGCCTGCATCCGCGCCAGCGTGGCATGCGGATCGGGCAGGGCGAGAATTGCCAGCAGTTCCATCGCCACCCGTTCGCGGCTCAGGCCCTTCAGCATCGGCGCCAGTTCGGCGCAGGCATTCTCGCCAGCCGTATCCAGTTCCGCTCCGAAGCGCGCCTGAAAGCGGTAGAAGCGCAGGATCCGCAGATGATCCTCGCGGATCCGGTCACGCGCATCGCCGATGAAGCGCACCCGCCGCGCGGCAAGGTCTGCCAGCCCGCCGAACCAGTCGAAAATCTCCAGCGTCTGCGGATCGGCATAGAGCGCGTTGATGGTGAAATCGCGCCTTGCGGCATCCTCCTGCCAATCGCGGGCAAAGGCCACGGTAGCGCGGCGGCCATCGGTGGATACGTCCTTGCGCAGGCTCGTCACCTCCACATTGCCGCCGGGCAGAAGCGCGGTGATGGTGCCGTGATCGATTCCGGTGGGCACGGTTCTGATCCCCGCTTCCTTCAACGCCGCCATGACCGCTTCGGGCACGAGCGGGGTGGCGGCGTCGATATCCTTTACCTGTAGACTGAGCAGCGTATCGCGCACCGCGCCGCCCACCCAGCGGATGTTCTGCGACCCCAGCGCGGCGACCAGATGGGCCAGATCATCGCGCCGCGTCCATTCGGCCTGCGGCAGGAATTCAGCCATCTGCCAGTTCCTCCCACGCCAGCCGGTGCGACAGATTGACGATTATGCCCGCAGTAATGCCCCAGATGCGGTGCCCCTGCCATTCGATTTCGGTATAGGGCCTCTCATGCCCCATGAAGAGGCCGGTGCGGGCGATGTGGTTGCGCTGATCCAGCAGATGCCGCAGCGGGGCTTCGAACCAGCCTGCCACTTCGCGCGGATCGGGCGCGATCGGAAGATCGGGCGGGATCAGGCCGAGCACGGGGGTCAGGTTGAAGCCGGTGCCGGTGACAAAGCTGTGCGCCGCCCCCACCACCCGCACCTGTTCCGATGCGATCGCCAGCTCCTCCTGCGCCTCGCGCAAGGCGGCGGCAATGGCATCCTCGCCCGCTTCCAGCTTGCCGCCGGGAAAGGCGATCTGGCCGGGATGATTGGCCATTGTATCCGGGCGTTGGGTGAGCAGCAGGCCGGGTTCGGCCCGGTCGGTTATCGCCATCAGCACTGCGGCATCGCGCAGCGGCTGACGTGCGAAATCGCTGTCGTCGCGCAGTCCTTCGATACCGATGTGGCTGCTCGCGTCGAACAGGCGGGTGAGGCGGTGGAACAGCGCGCTCATGCGGGCACCAGCGAAAAACTTGCGCCCTGGCTGGAGACGGTCATGTTGTCCGCCAGCGCCGCTTCGGCCAGTTGCAGCCAGGTGGAACGGTCGAGCCGCGCCTCGCATCCATGGCGCACGCCCAGATAGATCGCTGGCACATCCTTGTCGCCCGCCGCGCGCAATGGGTGGTCCGGCCCGGCGATCACCAGCTCATCGGTATTGAGACGAAAGGCCAGCGCGCTTTCCCCCGCGCCATCAGCCTGCTGCATGTCCACCGCGACAAAGGCGGCATCTTCTACCGCAATCGACTGGCGGCACTGCGGCGTCATCAGCCAGTGTTGCCCGACCGCATCGCGCAGCAGCAGGCTGGAAAAGGCGCGCACCATCGCTGTGCGGGTGATCGGGCGACCATCGTGGAACCACGTTCCGTCTGCCGCGATGCGCATCTGGCTGTCGATCTGTTCGGAAGGGTTCCACTGTTCCACCGGCGGCAATTTGCGCGCGGCGACCAGTTCGGCCACTTGCGCCAGCGACATTCCGGCAAGATCGGGCGGGGGTTCATACGGCATCGATTCCCCGATGCCAGAGCGCGTCAGCCGATCCAAGGGCCAAGCGTGCCTTCGCCGGGGAGCACGGCCGGATTGTTGCTGCGCACCAGCAGCCGGTGCTTTTCGTAAGGACCGGGAACCGACCAGCCCTGCGTGGGCGCGGCAAAGAAGCCGAAGCGTTCGTAATAGGCCGGATCGCCGATCATCACCTGCGGCAGGGGAGCGGCGGGATCGATCGCATTTGCCATCGCCGCCATCAGCGCATGGCCAAAACCTTCGCCCTGCCGTTCGGGCAGCACCGCCACCGGGCCCACCATCAGCATCGGATGGCGGCGACCCCCGGCATCGGTCAGCGCCACCGGCCAGACCTGGATCGTGCCCACCAGCAGCGCCGCATCGTCGAGCGCGGCAAAGCTCAGTGCGGGCAGCCATTGCGTGCCTTTGCGCAGGGCATAGGCGGTGCGGCCATGCCGGTCTGTCCCGAAGGCGCGGTCGAGCAGATGCTCGATCATCGGCGGATCGACCTGGGCGAGCGGAATCAGCGTGGCGGTGGTGGTATCGGTCATCGGAGGCGCGCCGATAGGGGCGCAGGCGCGGGCTGGCAATTGTTTCTGCCGAAACCGTCAGCCTTTGGGCGTCAGCCGCAGCAATCGCCCGTCCTCGCCATCCTCGATCACCCAGATTGCGCCATCGGGGGCCTCGGCGATATCGCGCAGCCGCCGGGGAAATTCGTATCGCGCCAATTCCTGCGCGCTGTTGGCGGCGGCATCGGTGGCGATACGGCTGATCGATTGGGTGCGCAGATTGGCCACCAGCAATTGCCCGCGCCAATCGGCAAACAGGCTTCCTGCATAAAAGATCATGTCGCCCGGCGCGATTACCGGGTTCCAGCTGATCGCGGGTTTCATGAAGCCATCATCCGCCGTGTGATCGGGGATATCGCTGGTGTTGTAATTGTTGCCGTTGGATCGCACCGGCCAACCGTAATTTGCACCCCGGTCGAGGCGATTGAGTTCGTCACCACCGGCAGGGCCATGCTCAAGCCCCCACAACTGCCCGGCGGAATCGAATTTCAGCCCGAGAATATTGCGCTGGCCATAGGACCAGATCTGATCGGCGGGGGGGCCGCGATCGGCAAAGGGGTTGCCCGCCGCCGGCGTGCCATCAAGGTTCAGCCGCAGCACCGCGCCCAGATTGTTCGACAGATCTTGCGCCGGGGTCTGTTCCTGCCGGTCTCCGCTGGATAGGAACAGCTGCTGGCCATCGGGGGCAAAGGCGATCTTGTGCGAATAATGGCCGGGGCGCTCGCCGAGGCGGCTCTGTCGCCAGATCTCGCGCAATCTATCCAGCCGACAGGCGTCGGCCGAATCGCATACAAGCCTTGCGCGCCCCAGCGTTGCCACCGTGCCGCCGTCCACCTGTTGTGCCCAGCTGAGATAGACATGGCCGGTTTCGGCAAAATCGGGGGCGAAGGCGAAATCGCCCAGCCCGCCCTGTCCACGATAGGCGACTTCGGGCAGGCCGGTAACAGTGCCTGTGCGCCCGCTGGCGGGATCGACAAACTTCATCGTCCCGGCCTTTTCGGTGATGAAGATTTCGCCCGTCAGCGGATGAAAGGCCAGCGCCCATGGTTCGGCAAAGGCCCCGTGGCTGGTGGCGGCAAACGGCGATGTGTCCTGCAATTCCACCAATTCTCCCGCCACTGGTGCCGATGAAGCGGTGGCGGTGGAGGTGGGCGCGCTATCCCCGGTCTGGCCGCTGGAGCAGCTTGCGAATGCGACAGAGGCGGTAAATAGGGCGGAGCCGAGGATGATTTTGCGCATGATGAGAGGAACACCTTCTGCCGATTTTTGTG